>JACQYU010000078.1 GCA_016208065.1 Candidatus Falkowiibacteriota bacterium
TATCGTCAAGCAGGACAATATCGGAAGCTTCCTTAGCCACTTCCGTGCCGATTTTCCCCATGGCAATGCCTAAATCGGCGGCTACCAGCGAGGGCGCGTCGTTAACCCCGTCTCCGGTCATAGCGATAATTTCTCCGCGCGCTTTATAGGCTTTAATGATTCTTAGCTTATGGTCAGGCGTCACTCTGGCGAAAATTGAACTTATGGAAATTTTTTCCAACAAATCTTTATCGGTTAAAGAATCTATTTCTTGGCCGGTTAAAACAACCTCTCCGGAGCGGTAAATGCCCGCCTCCTTGGCGATTGCCAGCGCCGTGTTTTTATGATCGCCGGTAATCATAACGACTTTTATATTGGCTGAAATTATTTTTTTAATAGCCTCGGCCACGCCTTCGCGAAGAGAATCTCTCATGCCTAAAAATCCGATAAAGGTTAAATCGCCGATCTCATCTTTTAAAATATCGCCTGCTTCGGGATCGGCCGCTAAAGCCACTACTCTCATGCCGTTTTTAGACATGCTTAAAAATATTGATTCTAATTCTTTTTTTTCTTCGCCGGTTAAAGAAAAACTCCGATCGCCGCGCCAGATTTTTTGGCAAATTTTTAAAATTTCCTCCGGAGCTCCGGCTACGGCTAAAAATTTCTTGCCTTCTAGCTTATGCGCCGTGGCGTGATATTTAAGTTTATAGTCAAATGGCCTATCCGCTATAAGCGGCGATTCATTTTCCAGATGATCTTTGCTGAAGCCGATTTTTTGCCCGAAAACATTCATCGCCGCCTCGGTCGGATCGCCGGACACACTCCACTTTCCTGAATTTTCATCAAGCATAATATGGGCGTTTGAACAAAAAACCGCGACCCGGCCGGCGAATAAAAGTTCGGGATGGTTTGGCAAGCAAACCGCCTTGCCCTCGAACTTAATTTCACCCTTAGGCTCATAGCCTGAACCGCCGACCTCAAACAGCTTGCCGGGCAAATAAATTTTCTGCACCACCATTTCGTTGTTGGTGATTGTCCCGGTTTTATCTACCGCAATAACTCTCGCCTGGCCCAAAGCTTCAACCGCCTGCAATTTTTTTACCAAAACATTCTGTTTGCTCATCCGCCAAACGCCGCCGGCTAAAACCAGCGTCATAACAATCGGCAAGCCTTCGGGAATTATTGAAACCACCAAAGACACTACCGTTATAAACATGTCCGCCATTAACTTTCCCGAAGCCAAACCGGACAAAAATAACAAAACGCTGATGCCGGAAACCGCCGCGACAATCAAGCGGGTTAAATATCTGATATTGGTTTTAAAGGGCATCTCCGTGTCTATAGTTTGGATTTCTTTGGCTATCTTGCCAATAACCGTATTTAAGCCGGTCTCCACCACGATTGCCTTGCCATTGCCGGATAATATATAAGTGCCTTTAAAAACCATATTTTTCTGCTCTTGCACAAGCAGATCGCTCTTTTTTATGGCTTGCTCGGTTTTATGAACCGACTCTGATTCGCCCGTAAGCATTGATTCGTCAACATTCAAGCTGTGGGACAAAATAATCCGCGCGTCGGCCGGAACTCTTTCGCCCTCTTGTAAAATTATAATATCTCCGGGCACGACCTCGCTGTCGGGAATAATTACTTCCCTGCCCCGGCGCAAAACCATGGCTTTAGTTTCCACAAATTTTTTAAGAGCCAGCAGAGTATTCTGCGCTTTACCTTCCTGAATGGTGCCTATTATAGCGTTAAAAATCAAGATAGCTAAAATAATCGAACCGTCAACGATTTCGGCCATGACGAAAATTATCAAAGCGGCAATAAACAAAATATAAATCAGCGGGCTTTGAAATTGGCGGAAAAAAATAACCGCCGGATTATCAACTTTAATTTCTAATAATCTATTCTCGCCGTATTTTTTCAGCCTCTCCGCCGCCGCTTCAAGGCTTAAGCCATTGTCATCGGATTGTAGCTGATTTAAAATGTCAACTTCTGATTTTAAATGCCAATTATTTCCCATGGATTATGTTTACCCTGTTTAAATAATTTCTGTCGGGATGGGGAGAATCGAACCCCCGCTACAAGACCCCCAGCCTTGCGTACTACCATTATACTACATCCCGATGAATAAACCCGCGATCGGCGCTGCTGTTATATAACAAAATAACCAAAACTGCGAAAACTATAAAACAAGTTTCTCCTTATATTATATTACATTTAGGCAATATATCAAAACCGAAAAACGGCCTAGCTTAAGCGCGGCGGCTTTAAAAAATTTTTAAAACAAAACCGGCTCGCCTTTCAGAGAGCCGGTTCGTTTTCCCTAGTGAGTTTTAACTTGTTATCAATTAGTCAAAATACCACAAAAAATCACTCTATGTCCCAAAAATAAATTAAAAATGATTTTTTATGTTGTCTTAACTAGACAATAATTTAAAAATATAACTTATTACTACCTGTGGATAATTATAACAAATATGGCATAAAAATCAAGCCCCAGCGCTTTTTTCCAAAATTTATTGTAAAAAAAGAGGGCGGGAGAAAAATTATCTCCGCCCTGTTTAACGCTGAATTTAAGAGCTTTTTGCCTCAACCATTAAACGGCCAAGGCATATTATACAAACTTTTGAACCTTCTTTTACGCCGCCGCCGAAGCCGCAGACGGAACAGGTATTTTTGTATAATTTTTCCTCGCCCTTGACCGCCCTGGTCTCAACAAAAGCTTCTGCAGTATTAATGTTCATGCCGCTACCTCCCGATTTTTCCTGAATTCTTGGCCCAAGCCGACAAAAAATTTAAACGCTTCGTCAGTCGGGCTTTCTCCCTGACAACCAATATCTTCAGCTCTAACCATCTCAGTAAATTCACAAAGGTTATGCCGAAAAAACCAAGTCGCGCCTTCAAAATATAAAGAGCAAATTTCCTCCCAAGTATACTTGCCCATATCCATAAACACTCCTCCTTTTTTACGAATACAAATTACGAATTCTTTCCATTCCTTTTCTCGTCTGGAATAATTGATACTTTATTTTTGAAACGACATCGTAATCGCCCTTTGCGCACGCTTTTATCATCTTAACCATCAAAGCAGCTTCTTGGGTCGATAAATTTTTCATCGCCAATGTCGCTTTCTCCATAACTTCGGATTGCCTTGTTATAAATTCGTCCTGCATTCTTTTCTCCTCTTTTTTTTATTTTTGTTTTGTTGTTGGTTTTAAAAAACCGCCCTGGTTTTTTAGGCGGTTTTTTATATATTTACAATTTTTTATTTTTCTTAACTTTTTTGCAAACCGCCCGGTAATTTATAAACGATAAAAATAACGCCCAAAATAATGGCCTGCAAAATTAACGTTATTTTTTTAGCGGTTGTTTTCATAATACTTATCCACAATATTATAATATAAATTAAAATTAGTCAAATTATTGTTATATGAATTACGCTGATTAATAACTATGCGGATTGGGCTAAATTTAAAAAATTTTCGCGCGAGGACTGTTTGAGACTGCCACTGGCAGGCGAGTTCCGCAGTAGATAATTTTCTAAATTTAGCCCAATCTTTACTATCATAACTAACGCAGTCTATTATTGCTTTTCTATTACCCCGGCCAACTGCTTAATTAAAGCTAGGGCCACGGGCGGCGCCAGCAAGCTGTAAGAATCAACCCCTTCGTCATCTTTAATAACCCACGACTTTTCGCCAACTTTAACTTCGCCGTCAGCATCAAGCTCATAAACATATTCCGGCGTTATTTCATAATCATCAACATATTGGCCGGCGATTTCCGTCGGAACGGAATTTCTAAGTAAAATTTTCGGCATGCCATGCAAAGCAAATACCTTTTCAATTAATTTCTCGTCTAACTCCAGCCTTTCCCTAATGGTTTCAATGCCTAAATTATCCCCTTCCTTGCCGACCATGCGCGCGCCTTTTGACGAGCAAGCGAGATTATCGCACATTAAATAAAACTCATTTTTTTCTTTATCATAGCCGACTTCTTTGGTGGCAAAAAGCTTTAAGTTCCTCGGCGTATGGCAAGCCGGGCAAATGACTCTAAATTTCATGCGCTCGTCCAATACTGTTTCCGGAATGCTAATGGCTATAAAAACATCTAAGTCGCTGCGATAATCTATCAAATTGCTTAAAAATAAAGCGTAGGATATCTGATCAAGCTCGCGCGGAAAACCGTCAATAAATAACGATTTTTTCGGCCATTTGCTTATTTCCATCTTAATCAAGGCCAAAATGAATTCGGTGGGCAAGAGAGTTTTTGTGTCCCGGCCAAGCAAAGAATTTATAGCGTCATCAATCGAAATATATCCACGATAATTTTTTTCTAAAAATTTCATCATTTCTGATTTTTTTGTTTCATCGGCCATGGCGGCATGCACGTCGCGGACTATATCGCCAACGGAAATATGGCCGATTTTATCTTCACCGAAAACCTCTTTCATTAATTTAGAATAAGTTCCTTTGCCGGAATTTTTTTTGCCTAAAAGATAGGCCACAAAAGTATGATTTTCCAAATACTTCTTAATCTTAGCTATTTCCGCGCCGGCTTTAGCTTCAAAATACTCTTTTCGGCCGGCCGGATCGGATAAATCAAATTTTTTTACAACGCCTTCGGTTTTGGTCTTGAAATAAGGGAAATCTTTTTCGTAATTTTTCATAATGTCTTTTTAAAAAATGGGCCTGTCGCCAAATGCCCTTTCAAGCATAAATTTTAATTAATTCGTTAAATTGGCTTTACTTGTAAGCGCCCGCGATTACATTTTTAAAGCTTGTTTTATCTTTTCACTAACTTGGCCCGGTGTCAAGCTGGCCTTTACTAAATAGCCGGCAGCGCCCATGGCTTCGCCCTTCTTTTTGTCTTCTTCGGTGCCTAAATTAGTCAGCATGATTACCGGAATGTTTTTTATAATTTTATCTTGTTTAATCTGCTCTAAAACCGAAAACCCATCTAATTGCGGTAAAATCACATCTAACATTACGATATCCGGTTTTTCTTTTTTAGCTAATTCTAGGCCGGTAGCGCCGTTATCGGCAATAAAAACCTCAAAGCCTTCAGCGTCAAATTTCGTTTTATACATTGAGCTGATCATGGAATCATCCTCTACCAATAGAATTTTCTTTTTACTTTTAGCCATAATGATTTTTTCTTATAAAATAAACTACACCTCCTTAAGGTGATTATTTAAATTATAGCATTTTAGATAAAAATTCTTTATAATCCTTAAGCTTGGGTGCCCGAAATCATTATCTTTGCCCACTTCAATCACCGCTATTTTAGGCTTAACTTTATCTAAGAATTCTTCAGTGCTTGAATACTGGGAGCCGTGATGGCCGACTTTTAAAACATCCGCCGGCAAATCAGCGCCTTTATCCATTAATTTTTTTTCCACTAATTCTCCGGCGTCGCCGGTTAATAAAAATATGTTTTGGCCGTAAATTAATTTCATTACAATTGAGCTGTCGTTTAAATCCGCTAAAGTTTTATTTAACAGGCTTTCGGCCGGATATAATATTTCTATTTTAGCGCCGGCGCCCAAATTTACGGCCTGCTCTTCATCAATAATAATTAGTGTTATTTTTTTATCTCTCGCTAGCTTAAGCCAGGCTAAATAATTTGGCGCGTTATGAACCGCGCCGGTATATAAAATTTTTCCAACATTATATCTTTTTAAAACATCTATTAAACCGGTAACATGGTCGTCATGCGCGTGCGTCAGCACCATTAAATCAATTTTTTTATCCCACCAGGGCAAATTTTCGCCCAACCGCTTAATTACGGTTTTATCCGGTCCGCCATCTATCAATATATTTTGCCCACCCGGCGCTTTAATTAAAATCGCGTCGCCCTGGCCCACGTCTAAAAAATCCACTTCCAGATTTTTCGGCGCGCTGTAAATAAACCAAAATAAAAACACGGCCGCCGCAGAAGCAGCCATGTTTAGTATTAATAGTATTTTATAAACTTTGGCGGGCATGTATAAATTATAGCAAAATCAACAATTTAGCGCTAAAAAAACAGCTCGCCAATTTTTCGGCGAGCCTTTAATGCTCCTTAAAAACTATTCAGGTGCGGCGCCAGGCGCTGGTTATCCACTAACCCATTTTTATTTAATATCCTGACGAAATTCTGAAAATTTGTTTGATAGTTTATAAACCTGCCGCGCCCATCCATAGGAAATTCGGTTATGGTAATCCAACAGCCTTTTCCGTCAATCAATTGCCTGCCGGAATCAATTATCGGATCACGTTTTCTTTCTATTGCCTCCCGAATAGCCGGCACTGAATCGGCAATAAACTCCGGTAAAAGCCAATTAAAACATCGCTGACATAAATATTGGCTTTCTCCCATGCCGAAAGAAATATTATTCCCGAATTCTTTTTCAACAGCCTCGCGAATAGCGGGGTGAATGCCCAATACCAACCTAGTGCAAGGCTGGTCAATAAGATGGACCTCCCCTTCACCGGTCATTAATACCTCGGCGACGATTGTTTCTCCGCATTTTTCGCAATATTTATCTCTACGTGATAGAGATATTGGCTTGCCGATTAACTTCGGCAGAATAAACAGAAAATAAGAAACAGTAATTTCTGTTCTCTGCACGTAGTCTGTTGTTGCGATATCTTTAATAATCTCCATACGCCCCCCCCTTTTTTAAATTGTGATGAACGATTATTTTTGCTTATTTTAAATTATTTTTATCATTTGCCCTTAAAATTGTCAATAAATAAAGCTATGTTAAATATTTATTTTAGCAATATATATTTTACTATTATTTATATTTTATCATCTACTGCATTCTTTAACAATTCCGACTTCCGTAATTTTATAACTATGAAAATAACAACAAAATAATAAACAGCCGGCCAGCCCGGCCATAAATAATCTATTTCCAGGTAGCTATAAGGAATTTTTGCCAGATATTTAACCGCGATTAAAATATATTTGGTTAAAATCAGGCTGGGTAGAAAAAATATAAATGATAAGCCGGGTAAAACCGCGCTTAAAGGCAGGGCGGTTAAAATTAAAACGGTTAAGAGCGGCAAAACCCAAAGCACGGCCAAATTGGCTAAAGGCGCGATTAAAGAAATTTGCGAAAAATTATAAGCTAAAACCGGTAAAGTGAAAACTTGAGCGGCCAAAGTTACGAGTATGGCGTCGCTTACGCCTTTAAGCTTCGGCAATTTAATTTTTTGGCGTATTGCCTCAAATAGCGGATAGACGTAAACCAGGCCGGCAATAGCCAAAAAAGACAGTTGAAAACCAACATCGTCGCGCAAAATTTTTGGATTGATTAAAAGCATAACCGCCGCGCTTAAAACCAGCGAGTTGATAATTTTATTAAGCCGGCCCAATTTTAACGCCCAAAGCACTAAAAATCCCATCAGCCCGGCGCGCATGGCCGAGGCCGGCAAACCGACTAAAATAAT
>JACQYU010000076.1 GCA_016208065.1 Candidatus Falkowiibacteriota bacterium
GTGCAGTGGGCCGAAGGCAACGGTCCGGTGCATATGCTTGAAGCCTGTATTTGGCTCTACCGTGGCGATTATCTCGGATGGGATGACTTAGTGGCGACCGCTCTCTCGGCCACTGAAAAGCTGGGCAAAGCTTGGGAGCCTATTGCGCGGTTTATCGGCGCGGTTGATTTGGCAAAACGCGGCGATCCTTTTGCCGATGAGGCTCTAACCGCGGTGGCGAAAAGCAGCGACGTTGGTGAGCGCCGCGCAACGGCCCTACTGGTTTTGGTTCGCCGCGCCATGGTAAACGACGACCTAAAAAAGGCGAGGGAATTCGTTGACGGCATGCCGGAAACCGGAGCCCGGCACGTGCGCGCCATAGCCGAAAGATTATTTTAATAACCTATTATTGCCCGGCGGATTCGTCAACGACGAATTATCCGCCGGGCGTTTTATTTTGTAAACAGCTAGATTTTATGATAATATAATTGTATGCATTCTAAACTTCCCAAACCATTGCCAAAATCTATTATTTATAATGACGAGAAACTTTATGTCTGTCTGGCCGGCCATCCAATCGCCAAAGGGCATGTGGTTATTGTCTGGAAAAAGGACATGTCCGACCTGCGCTTATTGCCGGATAGAGACTATGATTATTTAATGGATACGGTCAATGCTACGCGCAACGCCATGCTAAAGGCGTTAAATATAAATAAAGTTTATCTTATCTATATGGACGAGGTTAAGCACGTTCATTGGCATTTAGTTCCGCGCTATAATGAAAAAGGCTATAATGTATTTTTGCATACGCCTAAAAAAATTACCGATTTTTCATTGGCGGAGAAGATAAAGCAGCGGCTGGCATTTAAGTAATGTTTTATAATAAAGAAAAATCCCCCGGTCACCTTTATCAAGGGAGAAAAATTTATATGGAACTGAATAAACGGCCAATCAGCATAAATATTACCAGCAAAACGATAATTAAAATTATCGCTATTTTTGTTTTGTTGTATTTTTTATATTTAATCAGCGATATTTTAATTTTATTTTTCGTCTCGCTAGTATTTTCCAGCGCTTTAGACCCTTGGGTTGATAAGCTTAAAAAAAAGAAAATTCCCCGTTCAGCCAGCGTTTTACTTTTATATTTTACGTTTTTCGCCGTTTTAGGCGCGTCTTTATATTTAATAATCCCGCCGATTATCAGTGAAATCAACGGCATAGCAGATAATTTACCCGGTTATTTTGAAGCCGCGTCTTCAAAATTCAGCCTGTTAAAAGATTATTCGCTTAAGTACGGCTTATTGGACAGCACTAAAAGTTCTTTTGACTTTATTACCGGTTATCTGCAAAACACGGCTTCCGGAGTTTTTTTCACTTTATTTAATATTTTTGGCGGAATTTTTTCTTTTGTTTTAATTTTAGTTTTGACTTTTTACATGGTGGTTGAGGAAAGCGCCATAAAAAAATTGGTCTGGTCATTAGCTCCGGAAAAACACCAGACTTATGTAATGCATTTAATCAACCGGATACAATTAAAAATGGGATATTGGTTAAGAGGCCAGTTGATTTTAGCTTTGTCTTTGGCAATTATGTCTTATATCGGCCTGGAAATTTTAGGCATTAATTATGCTTTAGTTTCGGCTTTGTTTGTCGGCCTTTTTTCTTTTATTCCTTATATGGGGGCGATTTTAGGCTCATTGCCGGCCGTGCTTATCGCTTTTACCCAGTCGCCTTTGCTCGCGGCCTTAGCTATCGCGCTATTTTATATAATCCATCTTATTGAAGGCAATTTTCTCCAGCCGAAAATTATGCAAAAGGCCGTTGGCTTAAATCCGATCGTTAGCATCTTAGCTATTTTAGCCGGATTTAAATTAGCCGGTTTAATCGGCGCCATACTTTCCATACCGGTAACCACGGCTTTATCGGTTTTTATTAAAGACGTGTTTGACAGCAACAGGGAAAAAAGAGAGGTAGCGGAAGAAGCATAAAAAAATCACAGATCCTTCGCCTGTGAGTTAATCCTCTAGCCAAATTGGCCGGAGGTTTTTTATTTATATCTAAGCGCTTCCAAGGGGTTTAATTTTGAGGCGCGGTGGGACGGATAAATGCCGGTTAATAAGCCGATTATAGTGGAAAAAATAATGATAAAGCCGATAAACCAAAGCGGGCGGTAAAATAAATCCAGCGGCTGGCCGCCCATGGTTTTAGCCAGGACATTCAAGCCGAAGTTAGCTATTTCGCCGCCGGCGTAACCGATAATAATTCCGCCCAAGCCGCCTAAAAATCCCATTAGAACCGATTCAACTAAAAATAAAAGCCGGATATCGTTGGCCGAAGCGCCAATTGAGCGCAAAATGCCGATTTCGCTTATCCTTTCCAGTAAAGCCACAGTCATGGTATTAAACATGCCGATAGCGGAAACGGCTAAAGCCACCAAGCCGAATAAAGCTAAAATTATTTGGATGACCCGAAAAATATTTTTAGCCTGGTCAATCGTATCGGATAAAGATGAAACCAGAAAGCCCGACGCGATCATCTTATTTCTTACCGGCATTAAATATTCGTCCCGGCTTACTTTTAATTTAATCTGGGAATAATTAATTATATTCAAATCCGCCAGGCTATTGGCCGGTATATAAATATAGCTGGAGTTTTCATCCGCCACGATACCCCTGATTATATATTTATCGTTGCGCTTAACGGTTTTTATTTCCTCGGCCCCGTCTTCGCCGCCGGGTATGAATAAATTAAGAGTTATTTCTTTGCCAATCGCTTCCTCAGGGCTTAAATTAAAAAGTTTTATTCCGGCCGCGGACAGTACAGCGCCATAGTTGCCGCTATCATCCAATAACTTACCGTAAGCCGGACTAATGCCGCCAAGCCGAAAAAATGAGGGGTTAACGGCGTTAACTAAGGCGTCGCCGGTAAGGTCGCCTAAACTCATTTGGGCGGTTAAGCTTATTAGCGGGCTTGTTTCCGCCACGCCTTCAATCTCGGAAATTATTTTTAGAACGCTTTTATCAAGAGGGGAAGAGCCGGAATCGCCGGCGCCAATATCTATGCTTAAAAGAGCGTCGGCGGTGGTAATTTTATTTAAGACCATATTTTGCAGGACATAGCCCAATGAGACTAAAAATAAAACCGTACCGATGCCGACGCTAACCCCGAGAATGGTTAAGAATGTCCGCATCGGCCGGGCAGTAAAGGTTCTGGTTGACAATAAAATCAGATCAGGCAATTTCATATTACTTATTTATTTAAATTTACCTAAGATTAATAATTCCATTTTTTTGGATATTTTTTTAGAAGTTCTGCGATCAAAGCCGGCGCCGCCTTGATTAACCGGCGCATCAAGCTGTTTTTGGAAACCGTCCCGGTCAATAGTATCGTTTAACCTGTCTTTTATGGCCTTGTCAAAATTTTTTAAAATTTCAACGGATGTTAAGTTAATTTTAAAAATAGACAGAAGATATTGCCTGACCCCTATAATTTCGGCGCTAGAATCAACTAAATTATGATTTTTAATTTTTTCTTCTTCCGCTTCTAAAAATTTAATTTCCTTAATAATTCCTTTTATGCCGCCCGCCAGCTTAGCCGCGGTTCTTTTATCAAGCCCTATGCCGCCTTGTTCCGTGTCAGCGTCGAAAAAATTCAGCACTTCATTATTATCATCAATTCCGCGCATAATTAAACCCTCAACTTTTTTAGATATTTTTTCCAATTCATCGGACGACAAACCGATGAGCGATTCCAGAACTATTTGCTTTGCTTTAAAAGGTATAAGCAGGTTGCCGGCTTGAGCCGAGGAGAGGCTGGAATATGCCCTTAAGAGCAGAGCTAAACTTCTGGAAATTTCAGGCTGATCAGCTTCTTCAGCTTCAGACAATTTTTTAATTGTCCGGTCGATGATTTTATTGATTTTTGCCTCTATTATCGCGCCGTCTTTCATATAAAAAACGCGATGGGCGAAGCGCAGATATTCAGGATTATGGGTGACCAAGATAATGGTTTTTTTAAAGCGTTCATTTAAATCAGACAGCAACATCATAACTTCATTGGCCGAATTTGAATCAAGATTGCCAAGCGGCTCATCGGCTAACAATACGTCGGGCTCGTTCATTAAAGAGCGGCAGATAGCCACCCTTTGCTGCTGGCCGCCGGATAATTCCGCGGGAAATTTATCGGCTTGCTCTTTAACGCCGAAATGCTCTAGCAACTCAATGGCTTTTTTCTTTCTGTTTCCACGCGCGCCGCCGACAAAGATTTGAGGCAAAATAACATTATTTAAAACATTTAGCGAGCCAATTAAATAATAAGCTTGAAAAATCATTCCGATTTTTTTACGGTGGTATTTTTCAATTTCTTTAGGTTCCATTTTGCTGATATCTTGTTCGTTAACTAGAATATTGCCGTTGATATTAGTTTCCAGCCCGGCGATTGAATAAAGCAAGGTGGATTTACCGCAGCCCGACGGCCCAAAGAAAATAATAAATTCCCCGGCATAAATTTCCAAATTAATATTTTTTAAGGCGTAAAATTCGTTGGCCTTTCCCATAAAATAAATAACATTTAAATTTTTAATATTTATCATGGGTTGGTTTTTTTCAATTAGCTTAGCCTCGGTGTCTTTTTGAGTTGTAATTTTATTTTCCATGAGTATATTATAAACATATGATTAGCTGGCAGTCGAGAGTTTAACCGTCCGAGCTAAGGGATTTTTTTATATTATAAAGCGATTATTATTTAAATATTTGCCATAGATTTTATGGGGTTGGCGGCTAGTATGAAAAAATAGCCTGAATATGGTATAATAAATGATAATAGCTTGATATTATAGTTATGAAAAATCAGTTTTAAAAATAAGCAAATTATTAGTATTTTCATAGTAATAACCATATCCTCATGCGACATCAGCCCGTTAATGAAAACGAACTAATACCTTTGCGCCGGTTAGCGGAAATTAGCTCCTATAGCCCGGCCTATATTTCTCTCTTGGTCCAGAGAAAAAAACTAAAAGCCAAGCGCATCGGCCGTAATTTTTTTACTACCAAAAAATGGTTTAATGAATATCTGGAAAAACACGCCCAAGACGAAAAAAGGCTGTCTAGCCGGGAAGCGGTTTCGCCGGCTAAAACGCCAATAGAGGCGCCAGCCGAACCGGTTTTAAGCAAGCCGGTTTTATTTAATTTTGGCAGTTTGGCCGATCAAGAAAAAAGGTTAGCTAAAGTTTTTAGCAAAAAAATTATGGCTATAGCCTTAACGTCCAGCTTAGTTATAACAGTTTTATTTATTATCGGCTTATGGCAAAGCCAATTAATTAATTCAGGGTTTAACGCTTCG
>JACQYU010000037.1 GCA_016208065.1 Candidatus Falkowiibacteriota bacterium
AACCTATGGTTTCTATAGCATAGATCCGGATGGTAATGGCTCTGCCGGTTCGTTTAACGTTTATTGCGATATGACGGCCAATGGCGGCGGTTGGACATTGATTATGAAAGCGGTAAACGCGAGCTTCTTATACATAGATGTTTTATGGGAAGATAATAGCGTATTAAACGAAAATGATTTTAATTTTACGGTTAGCGGCAGTAAATCCAAATACCGGTCATTCAATACCGTTTCTTTCAAAGAAATTAGAACTTCTGATACTGATAATTTCGCTAATAGCTATATTTATAATACCGGCAATAATTACGCAAACGCCAAAGCGCTTTTTTCAGGCCCGGGCATCCAAATTTCATCAGGGTCTTTAAACGCTTATTTTAACGATAGGACTCCGGCGAATGGCCGGCATTGGTCGAGATGCGGGTCTTTTGAACCGACGGTTTTAAATGTAGGCATTAATCAAGATGAGTATTTGGATGATTACGGCCTTCTTGGCGGAGGCGGTTTCTTGTGCAATTGGGGCGGGAGCGCCAGGTTTGGCCAAAGAGTTAACGGTTATAATGGCGGGTATGGAAATATGCAAGGCCAAGGCTGGGGCACGCGCTACCAACAAGGCGAATGGCTCGGAACCAGTGAACGGAATTTTCCCATAACCCAGTTATTATGGGTCAGGTAAATTTTTATTAATTCTTAAATAAATTTATTATGAAAAAACAAATTATTGCGGGTTGAATAAATTTTTAATAAATTTTTAAATAAACTTTATATGAAAAAATAAATTATTATGGGTCAGGTAAATTTTTATTAATTCTTAAATAAATTTATTATGAAAAAACAAATTATTACGGTTGTATTAATATTATTAGCAATTGCCGTTATTGGCATGGGCATTTATTATCTTATTATTAATCAGGGAGCCGATAAAAAGGGCGGGGCCGACGATTTATCCCAGGTTAAAAAATTAAACTGCGAGGATATAACAGATGATAAAGAAAAAGCCAATTGCTTGGCCGGAGTTAACAGGCTATTAAATTCGGGCGATAGTTCGGTCTGCGAAGGCTTAACGGCCGAAGCCGATAAAAATACTTGCCGGCAGTCTTATGTTGTTAAAGAAGCGGCCGCCAGCGGCGATTTAAATAAGTGCGGCCAGATAACCGATAAGGCGCTTTCCCTTGACTGCTCGGCCCAAGTGTCATTCAGCCTGGCTGTTCAAAAAAAAGATAAAAAGTATTGCGAAAATATTGTTAATGAAACTGACAAGGCCGATTGCTTTAAGGTTCTGGCCGACATGGGAATAAAATAAATCTTAAAAATCAAAAAACAGCCGCGATATAATGTCGCGGCTGTTTTTTAAATTGGGAAGAATTATTTAAGAGATATTGATTTAGAAAATATAATAGCCGATCAAGCTTACGAGAAAGCCTAGCAGGGCGCCGGCGATAATTTGCGCCGGCGTATGGCCTATTTTTTCAACTAAGCGAGGATATTTTTCCGCGGAGACAATTTTATTATCGCTTAGGTTTTTAATCAAATTATTTAAAATTTTTCCCTGCTGCCCAACGTAATTTCTAACGCCTAAGGCGTCGCGGATTATAAAAAAACTTAAAATTACGGAGATGAAAAATAGGGGAGAGCTAAAGCCTTGGGTTAAGCCGATGCTCGCGGCTAAAGAAATAACCGTAGCCGCATGGCTTGATGGCATGCCGGAATAAGATATAAAAGACTGCCAATCCAATTTTAAGCCGTTGGATTTTATTAAGAGCTTGGCGATTTGGGCGATTAAAGCGGCCGTTATGGGCGCGATTAAAATTTGCATCATATTTTATATTTCGTTAGACAGAAGCGAGCCTGTTAATTTTGAAAAAATAATAGTAATATAAAAATATCAAGAGATAAATTAAAGTTAGAGAAGTAAAAATTATCAAGAAGTTGTTGGCGGCCGCTAAAAATTTTGGCTGTATAATAAAATTGTTCACCTCGGCAGTTATATTATTCTCGGATGGCAAAATTAATTTATTGTCATCAGCCAGAGTCAGCTCTTGATTTAGAATTGAATGGGTTAATAAATCTTCCGCGCCGGCGAGCCTATAGCCGGCCAGATTGTTTTCTGAAAAATTAATATTTGAGTTAATGTAATCTAGCCCGGAGTTTAGCGATAACGGTTGAGCCGAGCCAACGGCCGGCGAGCCGAATATTTGCACGACTATGGTTGTGCTTTGGCCTTGGAATTTTCCTTGGATAGCGGAAACGCCGATTTCCTTATAGTAGGGGCTTAAAAGATTTTTTTTGTGCAAAGGAGAGTTTTTCCAAGCTTCTATTATGCTTTGGCCGGTTGTGAAATCAATGGCTAAATTTTCACCCGCGTAAGAATAATTATAGCCGGCGTCGCGGATCCATGAGGAAAATTTTTTATCATCAATATTATGCTTAAAAGTTTGAGATTCTAAAATAGCCTTGCCCTTGGCGATGGCCGCTTGAGTTAACAGCTGATTAGCGGTTAAAGCGCTAAGGCCGGCCGCCGCTCTTTCCTCGTTGGTTAAAGCGATTATTTCTTCCGGAGCAATGGCGGATAGATAAGCCAAATTTGGCAATAAAAAAATCCCTATCAATATACCCAATAGAGATAATCTGAGATTTGGTTTAGCTAGCAACTTATTTTTGTTTTTAGGGGCGCCATAAGTAAAATATAGCCGCCCGCTTATTTTTTGAACCATTTTTATTTTTATCTTTATTTTTGTTTTTTGTCAATTTTTTGACTATAAAATAATTATAGCATATAATAAGAAAAAATGCAAGCAACGGATGTTTGCCTGAATCAAATTGGTTTGATAAAATTATTATATTAAATATTTTTAATGTTAATATGCCAAAAAATATGAAAAAGAAAATTAGCGTAGCCGTTAGCGGCTATTTTAATCCTTTGCATGTCGGCCATCTTGAAATGATGGAGAAAGCGAAAAAATTAGGAGATCGTTTAGTGGTAATAGTTAATAATGATTACCAGGTAAAGCTTAAAGGCAGCGTGCCGTTTTTAAGCCAAACCGATAGGATGAAGATAGTTTCAGCCATTAAATGGGTTGATAAAGTTTTTCTGTCAATTGACGAAGATCCGTCGGTCTGCAGATCGCTGGCTAAAGTCAAACCGGATATTTTCGCCCAAGGCGGCGATAGAAGCGCCGGCAATATTCCTGCGGCAGAAACCGATGTATGCCATCGGTTTAAAATTAAGCGAGTTGACGGCTTAGGAAAAAA
>JACQYU010000079.1 GCA_016208065.1 Candidatus Falkowiibacteriota bacterium
ATAAAAATAATCAACAAAACAAATCCGGCAATTTTCAAAAATTTTTTCATAGGCATAGTTTTAGTTTTAAAAATTAACATTAGAATTATTATCTTAACTCTCCCTGTCCAAGCACGATAAATTTGGTAACCGTCAAATCTTCCAGCCCCATTGGCCCTTTCATATGAATAGAGGCGGTACTTATGCCAAGTTCCGCGCCCAAACCGAAAATTCCGCCATCGACTAAGCGGTTAGAAGCGTTTACTAAAACCGCCGCGCTGTTAACCGATTCTAAAAATATTTGCGAGTGGGAATAATTTTCGGTAATAATGGCGTCGCTTAAGCCCGAACCGTGTTTTTCAATATGAGCGACTGCCTCGGTAAAAGACTTTACGGTTTTAATTGATAATATCAAATCCAAATATTCGGTATCCCAATCCTCAATAGCGGCCGGCCGGCAAGCGCTGTTATAGCCGCAAACGCGCTCATCCCCCCTGATTTCCACGCCGGATGACAATAAATCCGTAATTAAGGCGGGCATAAGCTTGTCAGCAATATCTTCATGAACTAAAATCGTTTCCACTGAATTGCAAGTTGATGGATTGGAAATTTTAGCATTGACGATAATTTTCCGCGCCATTTCCAAGTTAGCGCCGGCATCCACAAAAATATGGCATAAACCGCGCTCATGAGCGATTACCGGCACCCGCGATTTAGCCTTTACCGATTTTATTAAACTCTCGCGCCCGCGCGGCACTACTAAATCCAAATATTTTGTTTCTTCTAAAAGCTTGCCAAAAGTTTCGTAGCTTCGGTCTTCAAGATATTGAGCGGCTTCTTTAGGCAGCCCGGCTTCAAACAAAGCTCGTTGTATGAATTCAACCAAACAGCCATTAGATTCAACCGCTTCTTTGCCGCCGCGCGCGATTAGCGCGTTCCCGCTCTTAACGCAAATTCCGGCCGCGTCTATTATAACATTGGGACGGGATTCAAAAACAAAAGCGATCACGCCGATCGGCACGCGCATTTTGCCGACTTTCAGGCCATTAGCCGCTCGCCACATTTTCTCTATCTTACCCACCGGATCACTCTGTTTAGCCAAAGAATTAAGGCCATCGGCCATACTGGCGATAATTTTATCAGTAAGCGTTAAACGGCTTAACATGGCCTTGGTAATGCCCGCCCCAACGGCCATATTTACGTCCTTGGCATTAACGGCTAAAATTTCCTCTTGGTTAGCCAATAACAATTCAGCCAATTTAGTTAAAAACAAATTTTTTTGTTTGGAACTGGCCGTTCGTAATTTAGCCGAAGCTTCTTTGGCCGATTTAAGTTGTGTTAAATAATCTTTCATAAGCTGAATATTAGCATAAAACAACTATTTTATTCAAGTCATCTAAAGATTTAATCCATTTATCCATAAGTTGATAAATTTCTTCAAGTTCTTTTTGTTTTCCGGAAGTATGCGGCCGTCCTTAATATGAAATTCTTTTCCTTCGGTAATTTATCAAATAACAGCCGTTGATGGTCGGGCGGTGTTGAAGTATCTTTCTAATATTACCATTTAACGCTTTTGTCTCGTTTAGCCTTTAAGGCTTTTATTCTGCTTTGAGATAAAGAAGTCCAGCTAAGAATGCCGATGGCAGCCGAAACCGCCTTTTTCTCTTCGGCCTTAAGAGAAGCCTTCTTTAGCAGATTCATTAAAATGATGATTGCTTTTTTATCTTCCATGGATTTTATGACGGCGGACTGCCCGGAAAATTCTGAGACAAAACTTCTTCCATGGTGTATTGCTCAAACTTATCAACCGTAAAAATATCCATAAAACCGGTAATCGCGTTAACCGGATTGTCTAAAATACCGAGAAAATAACCACTAACCTGCCTCCAGCTGGTGCTTACTTTTGTGGTCGGCGGTTTTTGCGGATACCAGGTGATTAATTTTTTGTCCATATGATAGCCATACAAGGCGCCGGCGCCATCGCCGTCAGTGCCAATAACCGCTTTCTTTTGTACCCTAACCCACATTTTTACTTTTAAATTACTATTCCAAACAACGGGCAGATTATTCAAAGTAAAAACTATGCTTTTTGAGTTTATCGGATCGCTAGCCGACGACCAAAAACCGGAATCGCTCCAAACCTCCTGTCCGCTGGATTCAATCGTAACTTTATAGATGTCCATCTGAGTTTTTTTATCTGAACAGCTGCCAGCCGCGATAGTTATTGGGATATCAATGGCTGAAGTTTCAATAGCGCCTTCGCCCTCAACTTTATTACACTCCCAATTATCGCCTCTAGCGTTTATTACTAATCTATTTATTTTTATCTGGTTGCCCGATTTGCTGAAATCCATTCCCATTTTTACATGCCCCATACCCCACCAAACATCAACATTATACTCCGGGATAAAGAAAGAATTGGCCGGCGTGCCTTCATGCTGGTGCCATGACACAATATTGGCGCCGCGCTCGACATGATTATCGGTTGACGGCTTATACATTACTAAGTCGTAATTATATTCATTGCCGACGACGATCGTTTCCGTGAATTCGGTATTAACATAAGCTGGTTTTTTAAAAGTAAATTTTTTATTATTGCCCGCGATAATATTTAAATTAAAATGTCCGTCGGCCGCGGTTGTGCCGAGCATAATGCCGTTTACATAAATATCGGTATTGGCCAGATTATTGCCTTCATCGTCGGTCACATGCCCGGAAAAATAGGCGGTTGTTCCCGGTGCCATAGTTTTATCTAAAGTCTTAGTTGATAACGGCGCAATAACATAATTTGATTCTATGGCGCGATTATAGCCTTCTCGCGCGAATCTGAAAGTATAAGCTCCGCCATTAAGCAAAAAGCCGTATTTCCCTTGAGCGTCAGTTACGGCTTCGAGTCCGGTTCCTTCAACCCTGATATTAGTCCAAGGTAAAACCGCGCCGGCCGAATTTTTCACCGTGCCTGACACTAGTGCTTTTTTGTCCAGCTGATAATTAAAATAGACCGCATCCTCGCTGTTTTTATTATAATTTAAAGTCTGATTAACTGAACGATAATCGGGATAAGTTATGCTTAACGCGTAGCTAGCCGTATCCGGACGATTTTCAAAAATAACATTGCCGTTTGCCGTTATTTTTATTTCGCTATCATTCAGTTTTATTGTCGCACCGCTTAAAGGAACTCCATCTTCATCGCTTACATTAATAAATAAGCAGGGGCAAGATAACTGGGCCGGTTTTTCTCTGATTGAAATCAAATACTCCAATTTATTATTAATTTCATTAGTTTCCGGAATTACGTTTGCGTAATCAGCTTTGGCCACCAGGCCGACGATTGAACCGACCGGAATTGTCGTAGGAATTTTTCCGAATAAAGAAAAATCTTTATACCAATTTTTAACAATCGGCCCGACATTTTCCTCGCCAATTTTAATTAAGTTATCAGGATTGCTCGGCAGGTAGTAAAAAAGTCCGACTTTTACATTCTGTATCACTACTACATTATTATTGCGTATACGCAAATTCATCATTGTATTCAGTCCCATATATGTGAATCTTGGTTTATAGCCGGGGTCTTGCTGCTCTAATACTAAATCGGGCGCGGTTAAATTCAATAGATAAGTTTTTTCATTGTTGATTTCATTAGTTTCCGTAATTATGTTCTCCGGATCAACAACAGCTTTGATTGGATAATTAGCTCCGGGGATATTATTAGGAATTGTCCAAGAAAAAGATTTTGCGGAAACAGAATTTTTATTGATGCTTGGAATATTAATCGTAAAATTCGGCGTGCCAATATTGTCTCCCAAATAAATATTAAGCCTTATGTTGGCCGCCTTGGCATTGCCGATATTCTTAACTTTTGCCTGAACAAAAATTTTCTGGCCGGCCTTTGGCTTGGTCACACTGGTTTTTACCGAATCAATCGTTAGATCAATTTGCGCCGCCGCTATATTAACGCTTATTTCAGCCTCATTATTATCTTCATTGCTTTCGGCAACCGTATTTTCCGGATCAGCCACGACTTTAAAAATCACAGCACCGGAAAGATTTAACGGCAAAATATATTGATAACTCACGGCGCTTTTGCCCTTTTTAGAGATGGACGTAATATTTTTGCTAAAAACTTCAGCGCCATTAAAATAAAATTTCACTTTAACGTTGCTTGCCTTGGTTGTCCCGCTATTGGCCACGGTTGCTTTCAGGGTAATTTTATCTCCGCCTTTAAAACTCGCCGGAGTAATTTTCAAATCACTGGCGCTTATTGATAAATCCGGTTGTGCGGTCGCCGTATCGTCAGCCTTGGCAAATGTCGCCGCGCATAACAGCGTCGCCGTTATAATCAACGAAAAAATAAATAGTTTTTTCATAAAAATCTTTGTTAATAAGTTATGGGTTATTGGCGATCTCATGAATTAACCATGTGCCGCTCGCATTTTTTTCTAAAGTAACCCAGCGGTAATTTGTTCCGTTTCGCCAACCCACCTGTTCTCCTTCCGGTTTTACCTTAACATCTAATTCCACTTTAAAAGTCTGGCGCGTTGCAGTCCATTCTTCTTTAAACGCTTCTTCTATTTTATTAACTTTTAACGATACGATAGTATTAAAATTTACACCCCAGCTTTGTTTGGCGTTATCGTTAACATCCATCATGGCTAAAGACTCCTGAATTTTCAGATTAGATAAATTATCCAAAAAATTACTTGCAACGGACCGCTGGCTCTCGCCCGCTTCCTCCGGCCTTTGCTCTTCTGAATTAACCGGATTGCTTTTTATATTGAAAGATAAATTGCCCTGAATTTTTTCCGCTATCTTTGCCGCAAAATCAATTAGCTGTTCGTCAGTCAAAGCCCCGTTGGAATAATTAATTTTTACATAGCGATTAGGGTTTATTATTAATTTTATATCCCAGATAGTTCCATTTTCTCTAACCGTAATCATATTGTCCGTTTTTATGCGGTAGTCGCTTTTAGTCGTAGCACCCAAGGATTCTATGCCCTTTTTTTGGTCAGCAATATTTAAATTTTCCAACATCATAAAAATATGCGCTCCGCCTGCGCTTAGCTTAGGATTATCAACGCCTTTATAGAAATGTTCATCGTAAGTAAAATAATAACGGCAAGCGAATTTTGGCGCCATAATATCAGGCTCAACTTTAACTACTGGCTTACCGGTAACGGAATAAACAAAATCCGCGCTAAATTCAATGCAGATGTCATTACTAACATCACCTTTTATACTAGCGGATTCTTCTTGCCTAACCTGATTTTTATTGTCTGGATTTATTATAATACCATTATTCTTCTTGGCGCACCCAGCCAGACCTAGAAGGAAGATTATTAATAAGAGAGAAAAGATAATTTTTTTCATATTTTTGCAATTAAAAGCATAAAATTAGTAAATCTTAATCTAATGCTAGCATAAAATAAGCTAAAATACAAATTAAAATAAATAATAATAAGACGGCCGGGGACAAATAATTTTAATCTCAAATCAATTTTTTTAAAGCATTATCCGCCATTTATATATGCCTCTATTTCTACCCTTCGGTAATAACTTTCGCGTTGCTTTTTTCATTCTTCAATTTTAAGGTTAAAATCGTAAAACTGCCAAAAAACCACAACGGAAGCTACGCCGATTTCCGCCCTTTCCTCAGTTCCTTGGCTGGGAATATGCGTAGCCATAATGTTTATATTATAAAATTCATATTCTAAAATTATCCGTACCGGCGTCGCGAAGCGATACCTTCCAAATCCTAAAATCTTCCAAAATATTTTAATTTTTCTTAACCGGCAAAGGCGAATTAACCATTTCTTCTAAAGTCTGCCGATAAATTTTATCTAAGCCGATACCGAGCCAATTATACCATTTCCAATGCCAGGTTGCCGGTTGGCTGTTGATTTCCAGATTTAATGTCTTAGGGTCAATTTTTCCTCCGTATAGATTCGCACCGGCGTAGACGGTTCCTCTTATCATTTGCTCATCCAAAGAAAGGCGCGCCTTTTTTGTCTTTAGCTCGTCGCCAAAAAAATGATAGCAAAATTCTCCAAAATTTTTATTCAAATTATATTTTTCATTATACTCTTTTTCGCTCAAAAAATAAGCATGGCTTCTTATCTTTTGGGATAAAGCAAACCCATAATCAGGGTTTGTTTTATAAATTATAATAACTATTAAAACCAGAAAAATAATTACAGTCAAAAACATTAGAGGTAAAAATATTAAAATAATCTTAAATTTTTTTTTGATTGGTTCAATCATAAAAATTGTAAATAATAGCCGCAATTGATGAACATAGTCTGCTCAATATTTTATTTAAAAAATATTTTTTCTACCGCCGCCTATAATCGTCCGTCGATTGCCCCTAACTATAACTGCCTGCTTATCAGTCAAAGCGATAACTTCATGTTTATTTTTTTGCGCCGCTTTTTCAACGACCGCGCGCCACTTTTCTTTAAAGTGGGCCGTTACTAAAAATGGCGCCAAATTTAAGCCTTTTAAATTTTTAAGGCCTATTGTATTTCTGTCCGCGTGTTTCCACGAGGCGGACTCAATCGTGGGGCAGACAACATAGCTGCCAGCGCTTATCCCAAGATATGTTCCTCCGCTTTTAACAAAGGCCTTAATCGCTTTATCAAGGCCGGTTTCTCTAATTCTTTTTAGATAATCAAAGGTGTTGCCGCCGAAAACAAAAATAACATCTATATTTTTTAAATCATCTTTTTTAACTTTTCTATCCAGTTGAAAAAAAATAATGTTTTGTTCGGGGATTCTAATTTCCTTAAATTGCCTAAATTGTCTTAATATATATTTATTTCTTTTTAGATACTTAACCGGGGTAATAACTAAAAATATCCTTATTTCAGAAGGCTTTTTACCAACTAACTTTAAGAATTCTTTTCCGATTTGGGGGTTTTTCCACCAACCTGATGATGTAAGAAGTAGTTTCATACCTTTATTCTAACAAAAAACCGCCTAAAGATAAAGGCGATTTTAGCGTGCTGCGGGGCCTGGATTCGAACCAGGATAATGCTCGCCCTGCGCCGGAGCCGGTCCAGCTTCTTTTTTTATAACCAGCGGCTCATCCGAAACCAATTTATTGGCCGCCACCTCAAGATTTTCATCTATGACCGCTTCAATCGTAACTGGCGCGCCGTAAACCTGATGCAAAACCTTTTCTATAATATTTTTTATGGCTGATTCGGATACCCGGTCTTTATGGAATTTATATTTAAAAGCCAAGCAGAGCTGATTGCCGTTTAAGCCCCGTGGCTGGCAGACGCGCAAAATAAACGATAGAGAATGGTTATACTGCTTGACTTTGGCTAAAACTTCATTCCATTTTTCCTGGATTTGCCCGTCGCTAAACTGTATCGGCTCGCCTGTTTCAGCCATTTTTTTTTCTTCCGTTCTGACGGCGGCCGGCGCAATCTTGGGCTGATTAAACCTTGAGCCGCCGATAAAACTCGGGCTAACGCCAAGCAAACTTTTAGCCGCAGTAGCGGCCGTGCAAATTTCAGCGATAGCCATTTCTAAAGACAGCTGCTGTATAAAATCAGCCTTCAATTCACTTAAAACTTTAATGAATTTTTCTAAAAGCTTAAGCGCCTGCTCAACGTTTAAATCCTGAGCGATTTTATTTATTTTTAACTCCAGCGTTTCGCCCAACTCCAATGATAATTTATTCACTAATCCCGGGCTGATTTTCGCGAGCATAAGCTTGCGCAGAATTTCAATCGTATCTTTAACAAACATCTTAAGGTCAACGCCGTCGTCTATTAATTTATTAACCAGTCTGATGCCGCCGGCCGCGTCTTTTTTTATTAAAAATTCAAGCAAGCTCAAAACTTCATTTAAATCTGAGCGAGGGATAACGAGATCAGCCTCGGCCTGCGTTATTTCCGCTCCGCCGATGGAAATAATCTGCCCTAATAAGCTTTCTGCGTCGCGCATATGGCCGTCGGCGTGCCGGGCAATAGCTTCTAAAATATCTTTGGCGATTTTTATTTTTTCGGCTTGGATTATATAGGTCAATTTTTTAACCGCGTCGTTAACGCCGATTCTTTTAAAATCAAAACGCTGGCAGCGCGAGATAATCGTAGCCGGAACCTTATGCGCTTCGGTCGTGCATAAGATAAATATTACGTTAGCCGGCGGCTCCTCAATAACTTTTAAAAGCGCGTTAAAAGCCTGGGTTGACAGCATGTGCGCTTCATCAATGATAAAAACTTTGTATTTTGATCTGGACGGGGCGACGCGCGCGCTGGCGATTATGTTGTCGCGGACATTATCCACGCCCGTATTTGACGCCGCGTCAATTTCAATAGTATCCAAAGCCCGGCCATCGGTAATTTCCTTACAGCTCAAACATTCATTGCAGGGATCGGCCGAATCTTTTTTGCGCTTTTCGCAATTAATTGATTTAGCGAAAACTCTGGCCAAAGTGGTTTTGCCTACGGCGCGCGGACCGCAAAATAAATAAGCATGGGCAATTTTGCCGGTCTTAATTTCCTGCTCTAAAGTCACTTTTATGTAGTTTTGCCCGACCACTTCGCTAAAATTTTGCGGCCGGTATTTTCTATATAATGTAGGCATGTTTTTATATTAACTCATTTAGATTAAATATCAAGTTTTTACAATTTTTCAAAATAAAAGTTTCCAATTTTTAATTTCCAATTTTTAAATAATTTTTAATGACTTAATTTTTAATTATTTATCCTACCTCGCGTAGGAAAAATTAAAATATTTAGTCATTATTTAAAAATTAAAAATTAAAAAATTGAAAATTGAAAACTTTTAAAAATATATAGAAACTATTTTTTACATAATTTTTTGTACTTTGCCCTACTCACTCTTGCGTACCACATTCTCCACCGCCGCCCATTTTGATTCGCCGTTTTTCGGCACGAGTATGACGATTTCGTCTCCGCTTTCGCCTTTATAGTAAGTTACGCTGGCGGTTAAGAGCCGCCATTTTTTTCCGTCAGCCAAGGCTAAATATTCGCCCGCGGTTGACCGTTCAAGCGTACCGACGACGCGAGCGCGTTCAATCGGCCCGATCTGCTTATAAACGAAAGTACCGGTAGCGGTTATGGTAAGCTTTAAAATATCACCCTCAACCAATTTTGATTTTGAAGCGTAATTGGCCGGCACGCTATATTGCTTGCCATCCGGACCGATCATATTTTCTCCGTCAAACACGCCTTCAATAACCCGCGCTTCGCCTAAATTTTCTTCACCGGAGTCAAAATTTTCGTCGCTTAGCTGGGCTATACTGATTGAAGACTCGTCCTCGGGCGATAAATTGCCGGATAAAAGCTGGATTAAACGCTCGTTATTTTCCTTAATGTTAAGAAGCAGCTTTTTGGCTAAAATCATTTTTGATTTGGCAATGCTGACGTTTTCCTGCTTAACCGGCTTTTTTAACGAATCAGCGTTTAAATATTCCTTGGCTTCACTGTCGGTTTCCATGGCCAAATCGTCATCTATTTTTTTATTTTGGTTTATCATAAATTTTTATTTTAAGTTTTATTTAATATTTTTAATGACTTTTACCAATTCGGCTGTATTCCAAACATCGCTGGGGTATAAATTTATAGTGTAATTATCGAATACTATGGTTGTTCCCGAATCTGTGGTACCCAGAGATTTAATCGCAAAATCTTGATTGTCAAAACAAAACGATGTTATAGGGCTATCTCCCTCTATCTTTGGAAATAATAACTGATCTTTTTCGGATGGATAAAAACATGCATGGCCTTTAAACACTTCTCCTTTTGTTATCTCATATTTTCCGCTTGCCATTGCCTCGCCTTCAAAATTTATTTTAACATTATATGCTGATATTGCTCCCTCGGCAAAAGATTTATCAAATGGTTTTATGGATTTAACTTTCATGCCGGCAACAACATCTCCGATTTTTATCTTATCCAATTTAAATATATTGTTTTCTATTGAACTATCAGTTGTATTATCATTTTCAACCAAAGGTTGGCCATCCCTTGGCTGTTCTTTTATTTTTTCTGCTGGCTTAACAATCTGCGTTTCAATTTTTGCACAACCAGACAATAAAAATATAGTAATAAACAAGCTTAATATTAATATTTTTTTCATATTTGAAAATTTAATAATTGGTCATTCATTTAAAATTGGTTATTGAAAGTTGAAAATTATTATGTGTTATATTTGCCACCATCTTACCTAAAAACTTCCCTTTTGTAAAGACTTAAGTGTGCGCCTGCGCCCGCCTCATTATTTCCGCCTCTATTATATTCCGGTCTTGCCCGTATTTTAAGCGGGAAAGAGACTTAATTTTATTCGCCAAGTCTTCCCGCTTAATTCCCGGCAAAGGCCAAATTGTTGACATGGAAAAAGGGCGCGAGGCCGTATTATCCATTAACAATTTAACGTAAGCCGTGTATTTTTCAATATTGATCAAGTCATACTGGTTAAACACGGGCGCAAATTCTTTAGCCATAACTTCCGCGTCTTCGGAGCCGATCTTAAACAACAGCCAAGTACCGACATTGCCGAAAACCGCGTTTTTAATTGATGTATCCTGGCCTTTTACCAATTGCCCGAGATACTGATGCGCGATTATCAAATTTAAATTATATTTTCTGGCTTCGCTTAAAATTGAATTAACCGAATCGGTGGTGAAATTCTGAAATTCGTCTATATACAAATAAAAATCAACTCTTTTCTCTTGCGGCATGTCCGTGCGCGAAAGAGCTGACATTAAAATTTTGCCGACTAAAATCATGCCTAATAAATGGGCGTTCATTTCGCCGATTAAGCCTTTGGATAAATCAACCAGCAGAATTTTTTTCGCGTCCATAATATCGCGCAAATTAAACGAGCTCTCTTGCTGGGCGATTATCGGCCGCATGGTATCGTTGGAAATAAACGAAGTTAATTTTGAAGTTATGTACGGCACAACATTAGCCAAAGCCGCTTCGCCGCCGGCTTTTTCCGCTTCTTTGCGCCAAAAATCAACCACGGTCGGGTCTTTACATTTTTCCAGCTTCATTTTCCTGAATTCCGGATCGGCTAAAACTTTCGGAATTTCCATTAAAGTTGAACCGCTTTCCGGGTCGCTCATGACGAGTAGCATGGCGTTTCTCATATATTGTTCAAAAATCGGCCCGCCGGTGGCTTTTAAATCATAAAGCTTGTCAAAAATCTTTATCATTTCATTAATGACAAAAGTTTTCTGCTCAGGATAGCGCGGGTCAAATTCCAGTAAATTTAAAGCCAGCGGCCGGGAAATATCGGCCGGCGCGAATAAAATAACGTCGTCCGCGCGTTCTGGCGGAATGCGGCTGATTATATCATTAATCAAATCGCCGTGCGGATCAATTACACAAACGCCTTCGCCATTGGCAATATCCTGGATCGCCATAGATGCGAGTAAAACCGATTTGCCCACGCCGGATTTACCTATAACGTAAGTATGCCGGCGCCTGTCTTCGCGCTTCATTTTTATTTCCGTGCTTACGGAGCGATAAATATTTTTTCCTAAAATTATGCCTTCGTCAGGAATGTTAGATGGCGCGGCCGAATATTTAGCTAAAAGCCAGCGGATGTTCGGCGTTTCCGCGCCGGCGAGCGGCGGATGGTAAAGCGAGGCCAGCTCTTCGGTATTTAAAATAAAGCTTAAGCTCGGCTTAAAGCGGCGGTAAATAAAATCTTTAATTAAAAATTTTTGGATATAGTTATTATAAAAAGGGGTTTTATTGCTTAAAACATTGCCGTATTGATAATAATTATACTGGCTAAAGGAACGAATCATGTTATTTAAAAAAACTTTAGCCCGAGGCAGATCGCGCGCGCCGGCCACTAGCCTTATATTTACGTCCATCCCGGCTTTGGAATTTTTTTCTTCAATTAATTTTAAAACTTCCTGCTCCATGGCGGTTAAGCGGTTTTCCTTTTCCGGCTTACTAGCTTCGGCCTTCGGCTTGGCCGCGTCGGCCAAATCGCCGAGAAATGATAAAATTTTAGATAATAAATTTATTTTTAAGGCCTCTGACAATTTCTTGCCCTGGTTAACCGACGAAACTACCCGGTTGACTTTATCGTGCCAGCCGCGGCGGGAGCTTCTAACAACGTATTGTATGGCCAAGCTTTCGTCTTCGTCTAATTTTGACATGGCATTAACCAAAGAATTTAAAGGATCAGCCTCCATTTTGTTGTAAGTTTTTAAAGGAAAAATAAAACTGCGCTTGGTTTTAATAAAGCCGGCCGCGATTTGGCCGCGAGCGCTGAAAATATTATAATCAGGCACCTCCTCTAAAACCGCTTCCGGATAAAAAGCCTGGATTTGCTGTTCAATATAGCGGCCCATGGCGCGAGGCGCGACAACGTAAAAGGAAATAAACTTATGGTCAGCCACGATTTCAAAAGAAAAATGATCGTTTCTTCCGATCAACCAGGCAAAATTTTTATGCCAGCTCTCGGCCTTTAGGCCGCCGATAGCTTTAAAAATAGTCTCACCGCGGGAAATTTCTTCGCGCAAACGCTGTAAATAGTTTTGGGCGCTGGGCTGATCTTTTTCACTGGGTTTTTCCTTGGGCACGCGCAAAAGATAAATTATATGCTCGTGATACTTTGAATTTAAAGCCAGCCACAAAATAATTTTTCGCGCCATAAAAAGCATCAGCGCCAAGCCGAAAAAAATCAATAAATAAACCAGCCAGCCGTCAATATTAACGTTTAAGCTTACGTCTTGAATAATTTGGGTATTTTGCCCGGAAATGCCGTAGTCCATACCTTTGCCATTGCGAGCCGCGTACCCGCGGCGAAGCAATCTCCTTCTTTGTCATTCCGGCCTCCGAGCCGGAATCCAGCTTTAGCGCAATGAACAAGTTTCTGGATTGCGGGTCAAGCCCGCAATGACAAACGATGATTATTTATTTTCAATTTTTAGCTTAACTAACTCATCCGCCTTAATCTTGGCTTCCTGCTCTAAAAAATATTTATTAATTCCCGGAATTAAAGACAGCCATTTTTTTATCAGCTTAATAATTTCGCCGATATTTATTTTGGCCTTGGCTAATAATTGATTTATTTTATTGGCGGTTTGCTCGCCTTTTACTTTAAATTCCTGCTGTTTCTCTGGCGTTAAGCTTAAATATATTTCCGCCAGATCTTCGGCTAAAATACTCTCAATCTGCTTTTGCCTTTTTGCTTCCGGCGCCATAATGCCGGCCGCCTGTCCGGTAACGTCCGGAGGAGGCTGGCTTTCCGTCCGCGCAATTTCATCTTTTGCGGTTTTTTCAGTTTGCTCCGAAATTTTCTCTTTTTCCGCGTCGGCAAAGCGCTCTAAACTCTGTTTTAATTTTTCACCTTCAAACAATGGCCGTTCGTTTAACCCCGCGACCTTTTCATTTTTTTGGTCTAATTTTATGTCAGTCATATGTATGAATATTATAACATAAAATAAATAAAATATAAAATGACTTATAAATTTCTGTTATTGCGAGAAGTCCCACGCCAAATTTTGGCGGGGGCGACGAAGCAATCTCCGGTTTAATGACGCGAAGCTTAAATTATTTTTTAAATGCTTAATGCTAAACTAAATTTATTTTTAAGCGGCATTTTTTAATTTATTGTTTTTCCCGACTTACCGGAGATTGCTTCGCCCCGCGAACGCGTGTCTCGCAATGACAACAATAAATAATTATGCTATAATTTATACACCTATAAATTTTATTAAAATATGCCAAACTTTAAAAAAATTTCTAAAAACATCCAAGGCCTTGCCATCGCTAACCGGCAAAAAACCCATTCGGTTGACTGGATTAATATTAACAGTCCGGGTAAGCCGGAAATTGAATATTTAAGAAAAAAATATAATTTTAAATTATCCCAGCTGGCGGCCTCTTCGGCTAAATCAAACTCCCAAAGGCCGATTATCGTCCATGAGCTTGACTATATATTTATAATTCTGCATTTTCCGGTCATGGTAAATTCTTCCGGCGATAAAAAAGAAGCCAATGGCCGGATTGTGGCCGCGGAAATTGAATTCTTTATCGGCCATGGCTTTTTAATAAGCCTGCCTAGCGCGCCCATCGGCCCGCTTAATGATTTTTTTAATTTATGTAAAAAAGACACCGGCTCTCTTTTGTCTTACGAATTCGGATCTTCGGCCATCCTGCTTTATGAAATTCTGGATAAGCTTCTTAAATACAGCTATGCGCTTTTAGACAACAACAGTATTGCCATAAGCCAAGCCGAAAAAATCGTTTTAAACGAAGACCAAAAAAAATCAGCCGCCCTGATTTTAAACCTTAGGCACAACCTGATTAACACCCGTAAAATAATGCAAAACCATAAAAATATTATTAAGCAGCTAATGGTTATGGAATCAAGCATTATCACGCGGGAACATCTTAAAAAATATTACGGCGAACTGCTTAACCAAACGAAAAATATTTGGGAAACCTTGGAAAACCAGAGGGAAATGGTGGAAGTCCTGCATGATTCTTATGAATCAATTTCCAACTACCATTTAGGCAATGTCATGAAAATATTGACGATTTTTTACGTAACCTTTTCTTCTTTAGCCTTAATCGCCGCGATTTTCAGCATAAAAGCCGACGGCGGCATGCCGTTTATAAATTACGAAAATAGCTTCTGGATAATTTTAGGCATTATGGGCCTGGTCGGCCTGGCCATGCTCTTATTATTTAAAAAGAAAAAGTGGCTGTAAAACAATAATCAAAAGTTAACCATTAATAAAAAAACCGGCATCAGCC
>JACQYU010000013.1 GCA_016208065.1 Candidatus Falkowiibacteriota bacterium
AACCCCGATTAAACCCGAAGCGACTAAGTGCCTTAAATGCGGTTCTACCTGTTCAATTATGTTAATAGCAATCGGATAATCAATATCCGACGGATTAAAATAAATTACCTCGTTAACCCGGCCTGAAGGAATATATTCAATAATTTTTTCCGCCAAATCGCCATGAGGGTCAACCACCATAACGCCTTTTCCCGACCTAATATCATCAATGATCATATTTTCCAAAATAGTTGATTTGCCCATGCCGGTTTTACCAACCAAATACATATGGCGGCGGCGGTCATCGGTTTTAATGCCGAATTGCCTATATTGGTTGCGAAAATTAGTTTCCGCGAATACCGTTATTTCTTGTGGCATAATATTAAATTTCAAATTTTAAACTATTGGCAAATTATCCGGCGGCAAACTTTTATCTTTGCCGTTAAGTTTAATTTCTTCTATTCTATCCGCTGAAGAAAAAATATTCTCAGTTTTAGCGGCAAAACCAAATTCCAAATCCTTAGCTGTGCTTTCAATGCTTATTGGCAAACCGGCCGGCGGCTCGGCTTTTCTGCCCGGAGCCTTTTGAATTAACGGCGCCTTAACCGAAGCCTCAACCGGAAAATGCCAAATTGAAGCTAACTCTTCAGTATTAAGAATATGGGGCAATCTGCCGCGAACATCGCTTCTGAATTTATAAGCTGCCATTAATTTTCTTTTTCTGGTAATTACCCGATGTTTGCCGAAGATTATATCATAAGGCACTTTAGTCATGGTGCCGCCGCCCGAATCCGGCTTATAAGAATTCAAATCATTAAAATTAAACTGCTTCATATAGCCGGTAAAACCGTAAGACACTTTATTTTTATTCATTATTTCCTTTTTTTCTATTTATATATATCTTATTTTAACGGCGAAACCAATCTTGCTGACTTTTTCCTGAATTTCTTCAACCTGCTTCTTTTGCTTTGGTTTTAAATTCATCATCTTAAATTGCGGCTCTTTTTCCTCTGATTTGGAGGTTTCAATATCTCCCCATAGTTTATAAATCATTTCGCTAAAATTCCCCATTAAATTCACCAGCCCGTCAATAAATTTATCCACAAAATTATTTTTTTTCACTTTTTCGCCGATAATCTTCTTTATTTCATCATCGCCTTTTTCCGTCCATTCGCCGCTAATCGGTATGGTTAAAATCTGATACCATAATTGCTCGCCCTTCTTCATACTGCCCATTAAATCCATTAAGACGGCCATCGGATCTTTATATTGGGTTTCCGGCTCGCCCATCTGATGCTCAAAGTGCTTATAAGTTTTAATTGGATAAACCGAATCTTTAACCAGCTTATATTCACTGCCGAAAATATCATATTCTTCATCGGGAAAATTAGTCGGCATGCCGGCAGTATAATCGTTGACTTCGGTAATTTCCGCGTCCGGATATTGGGAATAAATCGCCGCTTCTATTAAATTGCGATACTTTTGCGGCAGCCAAATTAAAAATTGGATATAACCGTCAATACTGATTATTTCAAAGCTAAAATAAAGCTGCCACTCGCCCAGCCACCATTTTTCATATAAATCCTTGCTGCTATGAGCGCCGGCCAGATAAGAAAAAATATTTTCTACGGCCATGGGAGTTTGGGCATTGCCCCGCGGTATGTCAATCGCCAGCAAAACGGTTTTTTGCGAAGCTCCGTAAGTCAGGCGGATATACCTTAGCCAGACTTGGCAAACGCCCCAAATAAAAGTAATGGCGACCGGTATCCAGCCAACATAATAAAACAGCCTTAACAGCATTTGATCTGCCGGCAAATTTAAAAAATCCAATATTGGCTGTATGTTTATAACTATGTCCATAATTAATAAAATGGTTTTATTTTCCTCTATTATTTTACCATATTTACCCCGATTCTGCCAAATAGCCCCGCATCCATCCATAGGTTGGCGAATTAAAAAAGCGGATTTAATTCAGCCGGTATCTATCGGTTGAATTAAATGCGCTTTTTATAAAAAAACTCATTGATTTTTTATTTTTATTTTAATTTATTCCGCGGCCGAATTATTGTTTTTTATTTTATATTTACCGTCATCAACAATTTCAAATTTATCGCGATTCATTAAAGCTAAATTTATAGTAGCTTTTTTAACCATCCTTTGCCCTAAAACTTTATTAATAATCTCTTCACGGCTTAAAGATCGGCCCGAGTCAATCATAATCTTTTCAATTACATCAACAACCGTGCCTTTTTGATAACCCCATTCTTTAAGCCCATAAAGGCCGCGGCCGACTAAAATATATTTTTCATCCAGAATCAATTCATTATGCACCGTAGCCGCGTTAGCTTTCTTCTTATCAAAACTTATTTGATTTATTTTTTCGTCAATCTCGGCAAAATGCATCGGTTTGCCGCTGTTTTTTAAAATCAAATAAATTTTATCATTAATTGTTTTTGGCTTAATCTCGCGCCAGTCATTTATGCCCCAAAAACCGAATTTATTTTGCTCAATTTTTTTAGCGGCCTGCAATATTGAATAAATAACTTTATTGCCGTTAATAACATCAAATTTTTCCTTAAATAACTCGCTATTTAAGATTCCGGAAATGTCTAAATTGCCCGCCGGGCTGAATTTTTCTTCATTGCCTTTATAGGTTGGGAGCTCTTTTGATAAATTTACCAACTCTTCGGTAGCGAATATCTTTTTAATTTCTTGTATTTTTTCCAAAAGCTCTTTGGCTAAAGCTTCTAAATGCTCGAGCGACTGATATTTTAATTTAAAAGATTCCTTAAAACACTCGGAATCGCCTATGGCCTCAAATTCATCGCGCAATAATTTAGATATTAAAAAATCAAAATGGCACTTGTGTTTTATTTCACTGTCGCCGCTTTTTCCGCCGCCGATGGAAAAATTAACTAAATTATTAAATAAATATTCCCTTTCCATAAGCCCGCCATGCTCTTCCAGCAAATTGATTATAATATTTTTTAAACCGCTTAAATAATTATCTAAGTTTTCAAGCTGCCTTAACCTTTTGATGCTGGAAGTTTCGATCTGCCTAATGCGCTCCCTGGTTAATTTATGGATTTTGCCGATTTCCTCAAGGGTTTCTTTTTTATTTCCGCCAAGGCCAAAGCGCCTAGTTAAAACATCGCGCTCCCTTTCATCAAGTTCGCCGAATAAATTAGTAATTATTTCAACGGCATCAAGCTTGGCAACTTCCTCGGCCTGATGATTGTTAATTATTTGATCTAAAATAGATTTATTATCATTTTCCATTTCCATAAAATTAATTTTCCCGCCTTATTTTTTAAAGGCAGAAATAAAAATTGGATTAATATCTCCTTTTGAAAATATATTAAACAAGACTATCTAGTTTTTGTCTATATTTTATGTATATATTTTATGGCAATATATTAACATATTTATTTTTATAAGTCAAGGGTTTTAAAATAATATAAATAAAAAAGGCTAAAATTAGCCTTAAATATTTTAAATATAAATGACAATTTAATTTTAAAAATATTGAATTTCTTCTTCCAGATTAATTTTATATTTCTGTTTTATTTTTATTTTTATAAAATTTATAAGCTTAACAACATCTTTGGCTTCCGCTTTGCCCGTGTTTACTATGAAATTGGCATGTTTTTTACTAATCTTGGCCCCTCCCACGGTTTTTCCTTTAAGCCCGATCTGATCAATTAAATAACCAACGCTTATTTTGCCTCCCCTAATCAAGCCTTTGGCCATTAAACTTTCGGCTAATTTCCTATTTTGTTTTATAGCTTTCTTGTATTCCAAATTTTTAAAAACACAGCCGGCGCTTGGCTCTTTAGGTTTAGATTTAAAGCGGTGATTAAAATTTTTCTGGCCTAAATCTTTTATCTCTTCAATCACGCCCTTGGCCAATTTCAGCTTAACCCCAACGATTAATAAATTATTTCTTTTTTTAAACACCGAGCTGTGATAGCTAAAACCGCAGGCCCTATTATTTAGTTTTATAAACTTTTTTTTAATTAACAGTTTAGTTAAGCTCGTGCCAGTCCAGCAAGTTATATAATTTTTATTGATAGTATAATGTTCGCCGGAAATTTTTAAAACCAAGCCTTTAATTTTTTTCTTAACAATTAAAATATTGCTGCCGCCAGCTAAAATAGCCAAAGGCAATTTCTTGGCCTTGGCCCAAGCTATGGCCTCCATAAGCTCCTTCTTATTTTTTATAATCATAAAAAATTCAGCTCGTCCGCCAATGCGAAAAGTCGTAAACGGCGTCAAATCAAAATTTTTTTGAATCAAGCTCCCCATAAACATATAAAATGTAATCGTTTCGCTTTGGAAACTTTAATAAGCTACGGTAATAAGATAGAAACAATAGATAGAATATCCAAATCAACCGATGGCTCAATCGTGGCCGTTTGCCAAACTTCATTATTTTCTTTATTGACTTCGCTTACCCGGCCGATTATTAAGCCTCGCGGTATATTTTGCTCTAGGCCCGACGTTGCCACGATATCGCCGGTTTTAATATTTTCCGTCTGGGGTATAAAATTCATTTTGATAGTTAAGCCAAGCTCTCCCGAGACAATGCCGGAGGTTTTATTTTCTCCGAAAATTGATGCTGCGATTTTGCTGTTTTTATTAGTTGTTAAATAAACTTCCGCAATATGTTCTTTAATACCGGCTATTTTTCCGATAATAACTCCCTCGCTTGAAGTGCCGTAAGCTCGGGAACTAACTACCGCCAAGCCGGGGAATAAACCGTCCTTAGAGCCCTTGTCAATAACAACCGACTGATTTTCTTCGCTATTTCCTCCGGTTAATTCACCGCGAGAAATAATATTAGCCATTAAATAGCGCGGATTATCTTTATTTAAAAAATTCAAATGTTTTCTTAAGGTTGAGTTTTCTTCTTCCAAAAATCTTAATTTAATATTTTCAGCGGTTAACGAATTTATTTTTTCTTCGGCTTGTTTTAATTCGGCCGCTAAATCTTGTTCGGCCGCCCGCTCTAAATAAGTTTTGTTTATATTGCCGCTTAAATAATAAAAACCGCCGAATATCGGCTTAAGGCTCTGGTTTAAAAAAGATTCAAGCGGATTTAACAGCTTGGCATAATGCAAAAAAATAAGCAGCAAAATTACTGAGAATATTATTAAATATTTTTTAACATTTAATTTCAGCATAATATGCTTTGATGTTAATTAATTTCTAATTTTCAATGATCAATTTACAATTTTCAAACAATGATTTAATTTTCAATTCTACAATTTAAAATTGAAAATACATTGAAAATTGAAAATTGAAAATTGAAAATTGAAAATTCCTCTAGTATTCTTCCGTGGCCGGCGAGAGCACTTTGGCCAGCAGAACCGGATCGGCCAAGAGTATGCCGGTTCCCCTGACTACGCAGGTCAAAGGATCTTCGGCCACTCTTACCGGAATTTTAGTGGCCTGGGCGATTTCTTTATCCAAACCGCGCAGCAAAGCTCCGCCGCCGGTTAAAACAATGCCATGTTCATAAATATCAGATACCAGCTCAGGCGGCGTAGTTTCCAAAGTTATTTTTATATTTTCTATAATTTGCCTGATAACGCGTTGCATAGCCTCTCTAACCTGGCCATCCGTTATCATTACTTCTTTAGGCAAGCCATTGATCAAATCTCGGCCGCGAAGCGGCATTTCCATCGACTCTTTTAAAAGTGAGGCTGAACCGATTCTAATTTTTATATTTTCCGCCACTTGCTCGCCGATTAAAATATTAAATTCTTCGCGCACATATTGAATTATATCATTATCTAAAGCATTGCCGGCCAAACGCAAAGTTTTCCAGGTAACTACTCCGCCCAAAGAAATAACCGAAATTTCAGTCGTGCCGCCGCCGATATCAACTACCATAGTGGCTTGGGGCCCGGTAACGTCAAGGCGAGTGCCTACGGCCGCGGCCATGGATTGCTCAATTAAAAAAACTTCGCGCGCTCCAGCCGATTTAGCCGCGTCTTCAACCGCTTTTTTTTCTACTTCGGTAATATCCAAAGGAATGCCGATAACCACGCGCGGCCTAGGCACTAAAGTAAAATGCTCGGCATGCACTTTATCAATAAAATATTTAAGCATTTTTTCCGTAACTTCAAAGTCGGAAATCACGCCGTCCACCAAAGGCTTGATCGCTTGGATGTGGGGCGGAGTTTTACCAAGCATTTTTTTAGCTTCCGCGCCCACGCATAAAATTTCATCAGTGCGCATATTTACCGCCACCACCGAAGGTTCGTTGATAACAATCCCCTTGTCCGGCGTATAAACCAAGGTATTGGTCGTTCCCAAGTCAATCCCCAAATCTTTAGAAAATTTTCCAAAAAATTTATTAAGCATTATGTTAGATTTATAATTTATTACCCCTCAAGTTTACCTTAAAAATAAGCCTTTTGTCAAAAAACGGCCGCTTGTAAAAATGCGCCCGCTTTTTAAAATAATTGCTTTATTTTAAGCTTATTTCTTCCATTTTTCCCAAACTACCAAAATCGGCGAAGCCACGAAGATTGATGAATAAGTTCCAGCAAAAATACCAATCGCTAAAGCTAAAACAAAAGTCCGGATAGAAGACCCTCCAAAAATTATTATGGAAACTAAAACTAAAAGAGATGTTAGCGAAGTATTAAGCGAACGCGCTAAAGTCTGGTTTAAGCTGGTATTAACGGTACCTTCAAAATCCTCGTTGCTTTTCGGCAGGTTTTCCCTGGTCCGGTCAAAAACTACGATAGAATCATGCACCGAATAACCAATAACAGTTAAAACCGCGGCCACAAAAGCCGTATTGATTTCTATATCGTAAAACCTGCCTAAAATCGCGAAAATACCGATGGTTATAACCGCATCATGAAACATGGCGATAATAGCCGATGTCGCATATTTCCAAGAGGCTACCGGCCGGGAAACCTTTCTAAAAGCATAAGTAATATAAGCCAGCATGGCTAAAAGCGCAAAAAATATTGCCCAAAGCGATTTAATTTTAAGTTCGGCGCCGATCGACGGACCGACTGATTCAAAGCGCAGCTCTTCAATTTCATTATCTTTATTTTTTTCCTTGGCTAACTCGCCTAATTTGCTTAAAATAGCTTGGTGATTTTCTTCACTTGTTTCCTGAAATTTTAACATCATATCCTGATCGCCTATCGGCTGAACGATTAAACTGCTTAATTTCAAATCGGCTAAACCGGCTTCAACTTGGTTTACCGTTGGCCTTAAACCTATAAATTTAACTTCAAGCAAACTGCCGCCGGTAAAATCAATGCCAAGCTTTAACCCCCAAACAAAAAGGGCGGTTAGACAAACAATAAATAAGCCGGCGGAAACTCCCAGCCAAATATTTCTTTTTTGAATTATCTTAAAATTAGTCATAAAAAAATTAAATTATATTTGCCGCTATTTATTTTTAACCGATGTAATCAAAGAGTGCCGTTTTTCCAGCCAAGCCGAGGGTATTAAATTAAGAAAATTCCTGGTAATGAATATAGCGGTAAACATGGAAATAATAACACCGAGGCCAAGGGTTATGGCAAAGCCTTTAACCGCGCTGGTAGTAAACATAATAAGGATAAAACAAGTGATTAAAGTATTGAAATTACTATCCCTGATTGACGGCCAGGCGCGCCTAAAACCGTCCTCAATCGCGCCCGTAAGCGGCTTGCCATTAGCGATTTCTTCCTTCATTCTGGCAAAAATCAAAATGTTAGCGTCAACAGCCATACCGACGGAAACGATGGCTCCGGCCAGTCCGGCCAAAGTTAAGGTTACCGGAGATAAACCACCGATGAAATACAATAAAATATAACTTAAAAAAGAAAATAAAATAAACCAACTATTAACCGTTATGCCGATTAAAAGAAAAATACCGACCAAGAGTAAAGCGGCCATTGAAAAACCTATTTTAAATATGGCGAAAACTATTAAGCTATAAACCACGAGCGCCAAAACAGCCATTAGGCCGGGCAATCTATAGAAAAAGATCATGAACAAGGCAATAATAATGAAGCCGATGATGCCGGCGCGCGCGCTATCAGCTATTGATTTTTGGCCCAAACTCGGACCGATAGTCTGCTGATTTACCAATTCAATCGGGACTGGCAAAGCTCCGGCATTAAGCCTTTGGGTTAATAATTTAGCTTCGGTAATATTGAATTTTCCGGAAATTACGGCTTTGCCGCCGGTAATTTTTTCATTAACGTTCGGCACGCTGATCGGATAGCCGTCCAAGTAAATCGCTACCGGTTTGCCAACGTTGCGCCCGGTGATTTCTTCAAACATTTTCGCGCCGGCATCGTCAAAAACCAAAGAGACTTCAGGCGAACCGTCCTGGGGATTAAATTCCACGGAGGCTGATTTTAAATTTTTTCCGGTCAATTCGGTGTTCTTCCATTCACTCTGGGTCCCGATAATATCTTCTTCGGTTTTAGTTTTAATAAAAATATGGCTAACTTTAATTTCTTCAACCTTTTTTTCTTCCTGCTTATAAATCAGGTGCCAGCCGAAATCGGTTTCTATAGGACCGGAAATCGTACCGACCACCTGCTTAAAAACTTCGTCTTCAAACGGCTTAACCATATCGCCTAAACTAAACCAGCCCAAATCTCCGCCGGTTTCACGCGCGCCCGGTTCGGTAGAATTTTGTTTTACCAAATCATTAAAATTAGCCGGCGTAGCGCCTTGCTTTAGCTTATTTATTTTTTCCAAAGCCTCTTCCTTGCTTAAGCCGCTTTCGCAATCGGTCGCGCCGGTATAACAAATTAATAGATGGGATGCTTTAACTTCTTTTTCTTCCGCATTGCCGAAAGGATTGGTTTTTATTCTTTTGTCTTCAACTTTAATAATTTCAAAACCGCCCGCTACCCGGCCTAAATCGGAACTGGTTTTTCCAACCGCGATATTTTTAGCCAAAAGATAAATTTCAGCATTGTCTTTTTCCGTAATATAGCCTAAATCGCCGCCGGAAGCTTTAGTTTTTTCGTCTTGGCTGTAGGCCGAGGCCAAGGCTTTAAAATCGCCGCCGGAAATAACTTTGCCTAAAATTTCAGTGGCGCTTTTTTCCGCCGCCTTATTATAATCATCCAGCTGCTTAGTTTCTTCAGCTGTCATTTTTCTTACTTCGGTATTTTGCTCTTTAAATTCTAAAAGCGGCGTTTCGCCAATCATTTTAATAGCCTGCTTAACGTCTTTAATACCGGCCATTTCCACGATTATCCGGTAATCGCCGCCTGACGTGCGGTTAATCTGCACATTAGGCTCGCTAACGCCGAAAACGTTGACTCTTCGCTCAATTACATCGCGCACGCCCTCAACCGCCGTGCCTTTTTCAGCGGATGCCAAAGCCGAAACATCGGCCTGATAAGTTAACTGCGTTCCGCCAAGCAAATCCAGACCCAGCCTAAAAGGCGCCTCTTTAACTTTGGGGAAAGGCGCTTTGAATTTATCCACCGCCTTATTGTAATAAACCCCGAAGTCAATCAGCGACGTTATTAAAACTAAAACCATTATACAGGCAAAAATCCACCAGACTTTACCGCGAACGCTTGGCTTAAATAATTTATTTAAAATATTATCGGACATAAATTAATAACACCTTTTTAAGGTGTAGTGAAGTTATTTCTCTTACTTAATATATTTTAGTTTAATTTTAAGATAAAATCAAGGGAAAATAAATGGCTAAGGTTAAATATATTTATTTTCCACAGCATTTCTTAAACTTCTTACCGCTCCCGCACGGGCAAGGGTCGTTGCG
>JACQYU010000083.1 GCA_016208065.1 Candidatus Falkowiibacteriota bacterium
AGCGCGGAACCAAATACCGGCCGGGAAAAAATGTTAAAATCGGCAAAGACGATACTTTATTCGCTAAAATCGCCGGCTTGGTAAAATTCACCACTAAAAAAATCAGAAAATACGACAACCATCTAGCCGCGGTAAAATTAGTCAATGTGGTGGCGATAAAATAAAATTATCCAATAAAAAAGAAAGCCTTAGATAAGGCTTTCTTTTTTATTTGAAACTAAGCGGTCCGGCCGTTATACGGCGGTCGGACAGCTTTTTAATATTTAGAGCACACCTTAATAAACTCCACGAATAAAGGATGCGGATCAAGCGGCCGAGAAATATATTCGGGATGAAACTGCGTGCCGATAAAAAAAGGATGGTTGGTAATTTCCACGGCTTCCACGATTTTACCGTCCGGCGAAGTTCCGGCCACGCGCAAACCGGCTTTTTCAAATTGCTCACGGTAATCATTGTTAAATTCATAGCGATGGCGATGGCGCTCGGAGATAGTCCCTTTTTTGCCATATTTTGCGTAAGCCGCCGCCAGATGAGTGTTACGCGTAATTTTACATGGCCAGCCGCCCAAACGGATAGTTCCGCCATATTGCTTTTTAGCTAATAATTCTTTTTGGCCCGGCATAATATGAATAACCGGATAAGCCGTTTTCGGATCAACTTCCTCGCTGTTAGCGCCTTTTAAACCTAGTGCGTTGCGGGCAAATTCTATTGCCGCCATCTGCATGCCGTAGCATAAGCCGAAATACGGCACCTTATTTTTACGGCAATACTCTATGGTTTTAATTTTGCCTTCGGCGCCTCTAGACCCCCAGCCCTGCGGCACAATAATGCCGTCATATTTTTTTAAAATTTTAATGCCTTGTTTTTCCACTTCTTCGCAATTAAGCCAATGCAAAACCGGTTGGCAATTATTAGCCGCTCCGGCATGCTTAATCGCTTCAATCACGGAAATATAAGAATCGGATAAGCAAAAATCACCGGTGGAAAAATATTTTCCCACAATAGCTATATTAACGATTTTTTTGGCGTCTTTGATTTTCTTTACCATTTTCCGCCAATCAACCAAATCTTTCTTTCCTCCGGGCAAACCGAATTTTTCTAAAATGCGCTCTCCTAAATTATCCTTTCCAAAATTAATCGGCACGTCATAGATTGATTTTATATCCGGAGCGCTGATTACATCTCTTTCCTGAATATTGCAAGAAATAGCCAATTTTCTGCGGCGCGGCGCGTCAACCGCGGCTACGGAACGGGCCACGATAAAATCAGGCTGGATGCCGGCGGAATTTAGATCCCTAACCGCGCGCTGGGTCGGCTTGGTCTTCATTTCGCCGATAATCGACGGCACCGGCAAATATGACACCATAATAAACAAAACGTTTTTCGGCTCGGATAAATGCATAATTCTGGCCGCTTCCAAAAATAATAAATTCTGATATTCCCCGACTGTTCCGCCGATTTCAACCAGCATTATTTCCGCCTTGTCTTTATCGGCCGCCAACTTAATTCTTCTGATTACTTCCTCGGGAATATGCGGCACGACTTCAACGCATTTGCCGTTATATTCAAGGTTTCTCTCGCGATTGATTACTGATTGATAAACCCGTCCGGTAGTCATATAATTATCCCGGCTGATATTTTTGTTTAAAAAACGCTCATAATTGCCTATGTCTTGATCGGTTTCATCCCCGTCCTCGGTCACAAATACCTCGCCGTGCTCTATCGGATTCATAGTGCCGGCGTCAAGGTTGATATAAGGGTCGATTTTTATGGCGCTTACGTTATAGCCTTTACCCGTAAGAATCCGGCCGATAGAAGCGCAAGTAATCCCCTTACCAACGCCCGAGATGACGCCGCCGACGATAAAAATGTATTTTACGGCTTTAGTTTTCTTTTTATTTGGCATATTTAATATATTTGTTTATTATTTTTTATCCAATATCTCCACCGCTTTATCCATCTGCGGATCTATATTTTTATTATAATCTTCCAAGGTCAAATCAACCTCAACGTCAGGGACTATGCCTTCATGATTGATATTATAGCCTTTTGGCGTAAGCCATTTAGCCACGGTTATTTTTACCGACGAACCGTCTTTTAAATCCTGCAGGGCTTGCACCGAACCTTTGCCGAAAGTTTTCATGCCTACGATAGTCGCTTTGCCATTATCTTTTAAGGCTCCGGAAACAATTTCCGAGGCCGAGGCGCTACCCTGATTAACCAGCACTACGGTTGGAAAATCTTTTAATCTGGCGCGTCCGCGATGAAGGTATTCATTCTTCTTTTCCGGGCTGAATTGCTCGGTTACCACCACGCCCTCGTCAATCCATTCGCTGGCCACGTCAATGGCCGTTTCCAGATATCCGCCCGGGTTATTCCTTAAATCAAGTATAATGCCTTTGGGATTTTTTTCAAGCGCTTCCGCGGCCGCTTTTTTAAACAACTCGCTGGTGTCATCATTAAAATTAGTTATGGTAATAACAAATATTTTATCATCGCCCATTTTCGTCCTAACGCTTTTAACTACAATCGGCTGCCTGATTATTTTAAAATCCTTGGCATTTTCAAAGCCTTTTCTAAAAATCGTTAAAACAACTTCGGTATCTTTCGGCCCGCGAATTTTATTGACCGCTTCATCAATCGCCAAGCCGGCCGTTGACTCGCCATTTATAGCGTAAATCTGATCGCCGGCTTGCAAACCGGCCTTTTCCGCCGGCATATCGGCTAAAGGCGCGATAATGGTTATGATATTATCTCTTTTTCCTATTTCAGCGCCAATGCCTTCAAACGTGCCGGCTAAATCATCGGAAAATTCCTTGGCTATTTTAGGCTCCATAAAAACCGTATAAGGGTCGCCGATGGATTCAACCAGCCCTCTAAGCGCGCCATAAAACATTTTTTTATCATCCAATTTATCTTTATCGACATATTTGTCTTTAAGCTCATCCCAGACATTCCAAAATAAATTAAAATCAACATCGGCCGTTAATTTATTGGCCGGAGCGGTAACATATTTATTGTAAAGCTTGCCGGCATAAACCGCCTCTTTTACGCTCGCCCGTTTAATAAATTCATTTTTTTGCGCCATTATCATGCCGCCGCCGAAAGCGGCCGAGAGCATTGCCAGACCTAATAAAACAACGGCTAATATTTTAATTTTTCGGCGTTTTTTAATAACCGGCGTTTTTATCGCCGGCGTTTGCTCTGATAAGCTTAAATTATTCGCGTCTTTAATGATTTTCATAATTATAATAAATTAAACGGATTTATAAAAAAATAACGGCTAGTTATTCAGAGATGGTTGCAAAATTACTTTGGCTGCAATTTGTCTTTTTTATCCGATACTTCGTCGAGCTGGCGTAAAATAATTTTCACCGTAATTCTATTACGGTTCAATCATTTTACTGGCTATCCTCGTCTCGGATAAAAAATCCTAAATTTCGCTAAAAAGTAATTTTGCAACCATCTCTTACTGTTTAATATTATCATACTCTGGTTGGTTTTGACAAATTTTTTATAAAATAAAAAGGACGGAGCATTTCTATGCCCCGCCGTTGCTGGTTTTTTGATTACATTTTGATTTTTTTTAATCTGACATCGGTGCAGCCCATATCTTGCGGGCCCCTGGCCGTCGGAAATTGAACGATCAAACTCCATTCTAAGGCTACGCGGCCGAACCCTTTTTGGGCCCGCCCCCGCTTTCCTTTCCCGCAGTACAAATATTCGGGATTGTTTTTTCTGACGCCTTCTTCCTCAACAACCTCAACCAAATCGCCGGGCATTATTAGCTGCCCGTAAAAATCCCTGCCTAAAGAACCTTCTCCCAAACCATCCGATTCTCTTCCTCCCATAATTTCCTCCTTTTTCGTTTTAATATATTTAAAAAAAACAAAACCACCCTGACTATAACAAATTATATTAACATAAACCCGGCTAGTGTCAAGCAATTTCAGCCAGTTGAAAAATAAGCGTAATTAAGCTATGATAATAATAAATAATATGGATTATATTAATAGCTTGCGCTAAATTTGTTTAATTTTCGAGCGAGGACTGTTTGAGGCCGAGTAATCTCGGCCGAGTTCCGCAGTAGAAAATTTAACAAATTTAGCGCAAGCTTTCATAGATAATAATAAATATAATCTGCTATAAATTTTTATGTCTAATTTCATAATCAACGGCGGTAAAAAACTTAAAGGGACCATAAAAACCAACTCGGCTAAAAACTCAGCCGTGGCCATTCTTTGCGCCCTGCCCATGATTAAAGGCAAAACCATTCTAACCGATATGCCGCGCATAGAGGAAATAAACCGAATAATTGAAATATTAACCTCTCTCGGTCTAGAAATAAGCTGGATCGGCCCGCATACTTTGCAAACCGTAAATCATGGCAAAATTAATCTCAATAAAATAAATAAAGAATCATACGAAAAAACCAGGGCGGCCATATTGCTGATTGGCTCTTTATCTTCCGTTTTTGATAATTTTTCCCTGCCGAAAATCAGCGGCTGTAAATTAGGCAAGCGCACGGTAAGCCCGCACATTATCGCCTTAAACCACTTAGGCATAAAAGTAAAAAGGACCAATAACTTATTCCATATCAGCCGAGGCAAGACCAAGGGCTCAAGCTTTACCATGTATGAATCCGGCGACACGGCTACCGAAAATGCCGTCTTGGCCGCGATTATGGCTAAAGGCAAAACAAAAATAAATTTAGCCTCGCCTAATTATATGGTGCAGGATTTAT
>JACQYU010000080.1 GCA_016208065.1 Candidatus Falkowiibacteriota bacterium
AAGGGTTTTATCTTTTCTCCGCAGGTCGGGCTAATAAGCACGCCGATACGGGCATAATGCAAGTGCAGATAATCATAATTTTCCGTGATCGTGCCCACGGTTGAACGAGGATTATGCTACGTGGATTTTTGATCAATAGAAATAGCCGGCGATAAGCCGTCAATGGAATCAACGTCAGGCTTGTTCATTTGGCCGATAAATTGCCGGGCGTAAGCGGATAAAGATTCAACGTAGCGGCGCTGGCCTTCGGCGTAAATAGTGTCAAAAGCCAAAGATGATTTTCCCGAACCGGACAGGCCGGTTAAAACCACTAATTTATCGCGCGGAATTTCCACGTTAATATTTTTTAAATTATGGACGCGCGCGCCTTTGATTTTTATGAAGCTGGACATAGATTATAATTGTCATTGCGAGCCCCGATGCTTTGGTCGGGGCGCGGCAATCTAACGTACTATTTGTTAAGTTTAAAAATTGTATTTATAAAGAAGGTTTATTTCAGGAAATTGTTCGTGAGATTGCTTCGTCGCCTGTCCGCCGGTTGGCGGAACAGGCTCCTCGCAATGACAGAGTGGGCAGTAGAGTTATTTAAAACAACGCAATTCATTATATATTAGAAAAGCGATCTTGGCAAGGCGGTAAACTCGCTCGTGAATAATGAGTTAAATTCTTTCCGGATTCCTGCCTTCGCAGGAATGACGTAATATATAAGATTGAAAGTTTTTAATAAAGGTGTTAGGGTGTTAATATAATTTTTTAGCATATTTTATGGCGAATTATTTATTTTTTTTGTTTTTTGTTGTCTTAGCCATTGGTTTAGGCATAGTGATTTTTTTGCTAATCAAGCGTAAAGACGGGGGAGATGGAGAAAAATTGGCCGCTATGATGGAGCGTCTAACGCAATTAGGCGAGCAAAATCGGGATTTAAGGCAGGCTATGGACGGCAAACTGGCGGAGACTCATCGTTCAAATCAAGAACAAATCGGCCAAACTACGAAAATTATTCAAAATATTACCGGCCAATCGGCCCGTTTAATTGCCGATGTAACTGAAAAATTAATCAAACTGGACGAGACTAGCTCCAGAATCTGCAAGATATTTTAAAAAATCCCAAACAGCGCGGCGTTTTAGGAGAATATTTTCTTGAAGAGACTTTAAAAAATGTTTTACCGCCCAACTCTTATCAGATGCAGTATCCTTTTAAAGACGGCACGATCGTTGATGCCGTAGTTTTCGTTAAAGAAAAGATTATTCCGGTGGATTCAAAGTTCTCTTTGGAAAATTATGAAAAGATTTTAAATTGCCGCGAGGCCGCGGAAAAAGAAAAGCTTGAGAAATTATTCAAGCAGGATTTAAAATTGCGCATTGACGAGACGGCTAAATATGTTAAGCCCGGGGAAAATACCATGGATTTCGCTTTTATGTTCATACCTTCCGAAGCGATTTATTATGATTTGCTTATTAATAAAGTCGGCGCCGTGCAGGTTAATACCCGTGATTTAATTGAATATGCTTTTAAAGAAAAACATGTCATTATTGTTTCGCCGACTTCCTTTTTAGCTTATCTGCAAACCGTGCTCCAGGGCTTAAGGGCTTTGCAAATTGAGGAGAGCGCCAAAGAAATCAGGAAGCATGTTGAAATGCTGGGCCGGCATATTTTAAGCTATGATGATTTTATGAAAAAGTTGGGCGTCAGCATGTCCACGGCGGTAAATCATTATAATAACGCTTATAAAGAATTTAAAAAAATAGATAAAGACGTTGTAAAAATTTCCGGCGGTGAAAGCAAGATTGAAGTTTTAGCGATTGAGAAACCGAAAATTGAGGAGTAGTTTCCGCTCCGCTCGGGGCCGCTTTTTTAAAAAAAGCGGCGCAAAAATCGCGAGCTGGAGAAAAATTTAGGAATTTATGCCAATAATTTCTAACAAAATTTTCAACTCGCCTAACGGCTCAAACAAGAAAATTTTATAAAGAAATTTTGTCATAAATTTTATCCTAAATTTTTCTAGGCTCGCCTTAAGGGAAATATGTAATTTGTTAAACCCTACGGTGATTCAAATATTTTATGAACGATGAAATAGAAAATAGTTCAGATTTAAGGGAGGCAATCATTAAGGTGATTGCTTTTTTTGACATGTTTGATTACGCTTTAACCGACGTTGAAATATGGCGAATGTTAGATATAAAATGCGAGTTATCGGAAGTTATGGCGGAGCTGGAAAAAGATAGCGGTCGGACCGCCAATAAACATGGTTTTTATTTTTTAGCCGGCCAAGAAAAAAATATTGAGGAAAGATTAAGCCGCTATAGTTTTACCGATAGGAAATTTAAGCGCGCTGTTTTAGTTTCTAAAATTTTTAGATTTATTCCTTGGATAAAAATGATCGCGATAGGAAATTTGCTCGGCGCGCATAATTTAAAAGATTCAAGCGATATTGATTTTTTTATTATTGCCGAAGACAAGCGGATCTGGCTGACCAGATTTTTTTGCGCCGGCATCGCTAAATTTTTAGGCATAAGGCCGCAAGC
>JACQYU010000081.1 GCA_016208065.1 Candidatus Falkowiibacteriota bacterium
GTTCAACGGATAGGACGCAAGCTTGCGGAGCTTGCAATCGAGGTTCGATTCCTCGCGAGTGCACAGATTTCGGTTGGCGGAGGACGCAAGCTTGTGGAGCTTGCAATCGCCCCGTTTTGGCACCGAGGCGCTTCGATTCCTCGCGAGTGCACAAATATTTGACGTAATAGCTTATTAATGCTATACTTGTTAATTATTAAGATTCGAATCTCGTGTCATTTAGATAAGTGACCTATAAGAAACGGGTCGCTTATTTTTTTATGCCTCCACAAACTAAACAAATTGAACTGAATTTTAAAGGATTGGGCGTTAGCCAGGACATTTTAAACGTGCTTAAAAATTTAAAATTAGAAACGCCGACGCCGATTCAAGAAAAGTCAATTCCGGTGGCTCTTGCCGGCCAAGATATGATCGGCGTAGCCCAAACCGGCACTGGTAAAACATTTGCTTTCGGCATCCCCATGATTGAACGTTTGCTTATTGAGCGCGGCCAAGGCTTGGTATTACTGCCTACTCGAGAATTAGCCATGCAGGTTGATGAAAATTTAAGAAAATTGGGTTCTAGACTAGGCTTAAGGACAGCGGCTTTAATCGGCGGCCAAGCGATCGGCAGCCAGGTGCAGAGCTTAAAAAGAAATCCGCATATTTTTATTTGCACTCCGGGTAGGCTGATTGACCATTTAAAAAGAGGTTGGGTAAAACTTGATCACATTAAAGTTTTAGTTTTAGACGAAGCTGACAGGATGTTTGATATGGGCTTTGCTCCGCAGATTGAAGAAATTATCAAACGGATTCCCAAAAAGCGGCAAACCTTATTATTCTCCGCGACCATGCCTCGGGCAATTTTAAGGTTGGCCTCGGTCCATATGAATATGCCGATTCATATTGAAGTGGCGCCGCCGGGCACCACGGTTGAGTGCGTTGACCAGGAAGTGTATGTTATGAGAAAAGAAGACAAGTACATGCAGCTAGAAAAAATTCTTAAAGAATATAAAGGTTCGGTTTTGGTTTTTACCCGCACTAAGCACGGCGCTAAGCATCTGGCGAATAATCTTAAGCAATCAAGGCATGAGGTCGCCGAGATTCATTCCAATTTATCATTTAACCAGCGTAAAGAATCCATGGCCGGATTTAAATCAAGAAAATATCGGATTTTAATCGCGACTGATATTGCCGCGCGCGGCATTGATGTTACGGATATTGAGCTGGTGGTAAATTATGATTTGCCCGACGATTCGGAAGATTATGTCCATCGCATCGGCCGCACCGCCCGCGCCGGAACTAAAGGCAAGGCGATTTCTTTCGCCACGCCTGACCAATGGAAAGATATCCGCGATATTGAAAGATTGATAAATAAAAAATTAACTTTAACCAAATTCGCCGAGCTTGAGCAGGCAGGCACGCGCCCGACTTTTAAAAGATACGGCCGGACCATGAGTTTCGGCCGGGGAGCGGCTCCGCGTTCAAGGCCGGGCGGATTCGGCAGGCGGAGAGGGAGATAATGTCAGTTAATTTTAATATAATAAAACTCGCCTCTATTTGCTCTCATAGTTCAGTGGATAGAACATCAGCTTCCGGAGCTGAGAACAGGGGTTCGAGTCCTCTTGAGAGCACAAATTCACAATAAAATACGTTAATATTTGTATTTATGGCAAAAACAATAAAAGAATTGCAAGAGCTAATGGTCGAACAGCTTAAACGGCGAGGTTTTTATCCAAAAGATGATAAAGAGGTGCTATTAAGGCTGGGAGAAGAAGTCGGCGAAGTGATGGAAGCCGTTCGAGAAAATCAAAGTAAAACAGATTTAAGCCACGAAATGGTTGATGTTTTCTGGAATCTTCTTCGGCTGGCGGAACTGAAAGATATAGATTTGGAGAAAGCTTTTATTGAAAAATGGGAAAAAAACGAGAAGCGTCCTCTGGATAAAGAGGTCACAGATATTTCGGAGAATAGTTAATGGTTTGTTTCCAAAATTTTAATTCTCCCAATGTTTAGTTTTAATTTATATAATCAATTGCGTAAAAAACAGCTTGTTATTTAGCCGGCTGTTTTTGTTATATTAGGGATGTTATTTATAAAATATTTGACATAAATTAAAAATTATGCCAGAATAAAATGTTGTACAAATTTTGGCAATTTCTGCCACGAGAAAATCGTGGCTAAATAGGACATTGAAAATTTTTAAATTATTTCATAAAACAAATTAGCAGGAGGAGAGAAAATGAAAAAAGAAAAAAGACTTAAGATTTTTATGGTGCCGGGAATTTTTAATAATTATAAATTTTTTAAGCCCTTTTATACGTTTAACAAGAATCTTCATATAGGGGATTATCCGGAATGTATTTTCCAGCCGATTGATTTACCTCTAAGGGATACTTGTTTTAATCGGCAACCGGATCCGGACGTGGGGACAAGATCTTCGGATGACGATTCCGCCTACTTGCGCGAACAGATCGCGGCCAATACCCGAGCTGGCGATTTTGTCGTCGGCATGGGCCATTCCCGGGGCGCATTACTGCTTCTGATGGTGGCGCAGAAAATTAAATTCGACGCCTTAGTTCTCTCGGGCCCGGCCATGCCCAAAGGCATAAGTTCGGTCAACCTGGGCTCTCTGATAACATTCATGGAGCTTCTCTGGACGCCGTTTTTCTGGCGCCGGCCGGTCAAACGTTCTTTTTTGGCCACGAAGTGGGGCGTCCTGGATTCGTCTATGCCGTACTCTAGGGCGAGGGATGCATACGAAAGTCTGGTCTGGGAATCCGGCCGGACTCTTTATGAACTCGGCTTTAATCAGCCGGAAATTGACGCGGATAAAATTATTGAAAATTGTCCTCGGCGGCTAATCGTAGGCGGAGATAAAGACTGCCTTATTAGATCCGGAGCCGTACATAAATTGAGCAAGCTGTTAAGGGCGGAGGAAAAATTTTTCAGCACCGCGCATTATCCGTTTTGGGGAGTAGATAGCGGCAAATTAATCAAATATATTTATTCCTGGTTGCTGAAATAGAGCCAGAACATTTAACCACAAACATACAAACCAAGCGTTCTTTTTAAAGAACGCTTTTTCTATTGAAAAAAAACTATAATTTGTTTGGGCTGTTTTTTATGTTAAAATAAGATTATGCTTACGCTTCTAACCGACACAACAAAAATCAGCCGGGTGGGCGAGTCTACGGCTAAGCGGCTAAAAAAATTGGGCATATCTACGGCACAAGACCTTTTATTTTATTTTCCTTTTAGATACGACGATTTTACGCGCCTGACGCCGATTGCTGAATTGCAAGCCGGTGCTAGCGCTAGCGTAATCGGCCGAATTGAATTGATTCAAAATAAGCGCAGTTTTAGGCGCAGAATGAATATTACCGAAGCTTTAATAACGGACGGCACGGAAACGGTAAAAGTAATTTGGTTTAACCAGCCGTTTATCGCCCGCAATTTGCGCGTTGGCGACAAGGTATCTTTGGCCGGAAAAGTTGAAGATGATTATGGCGGTTTAGTGATGATGTCGCCGGTTTATGAAAAAATGCAATCCCCCCAACCCCCTTTATCAAGGGGGATAAATGCAACCCCCTTTATCAAGGGGGATAAATATGGCCCCCCTTATCAGGGGGGTAATAATGCGATTCACACTCAAGGGCTAGTGCCGAACTACCATCTAACCGCTAATTTAACTCAAAAACAAATTAGATTTTTAATTAAGCAGGTTATAAATTTAGCCTCGCTGGTAGCTGATTGGCTGCCCGAAGAAATTAAAAAGAGCGCTAAGCTTATAAATTTAAGCGAGGCCGTAAAGAAAATTCATTTTCCTAAAAATAATTCAGATATAAAAAATGCCCGCGAGCGTTTAGCTTTTGACGAGCTTTTTTTAATTCAGCTGCAGTCGCAGCTAGTTAAAAAAAATTTAAGCTTGAGCCGGGCTTATGAGATAAAGTTTTACGAATCGGAAACCAAGAAATTCGTTGATAGCCTGCCTTTTAAGCTGACTGACGCGCAAAGACAAGCGGCTTGGGAAATTTTGCGCGATCTGGGGAAAGACCGACCTATGTCAAGACTCTTAGAAGGCGACGTGGGCAGCGGTAAAACCATCGTGGTGATTATCGCCATGCTAAACATAGCTTTAAACAACCAACAGGCGGTTTTAATGGTGCCCACGGAAATACTGGCCAGACAGCATTATGATACAGTCTTCCGCCTTCTGAAAAATTTTAATGTTAAGGTCGGATTGGTGACGAGAAGCCAAAAAGAAATTTCTAAATCCCAAGCCCCAATGACCAAGCAAACCCTAAATTCCAATGACCAAAAAATAAAATTAAATTCAAAAAATATAGTTGATGAGTCTGACATCATCATCGGTACGCACACTTTAATTCAGGAAGATGTTAAATTTAATAATTTGGCTCTGGCCGTTATAGACGAACAGCATCGCTTCGGCGTTGAACAGAGAAAAACATTGCTAAAGAAAAATAACCAAGAATTGAACCCGCACCTCTTATCTATGACCGCTACGCCGATTCCGAGAAGCCTAGCCCTGGCCTTATACGGCGATTTTATCTGCCCGTTGATTGATATTTCCGATAAGCTGGGCGTAAAATCGGTTGAAGAAGAATATCAAAAATTGGATAAAACGGTTTTTCCCGAGCTAGCTATCGGCAAACTGCACGGCAAGCTTAAGGCAGGGGAAAAAGAAAAAATCATGCGAGAATTTTTAGATAATAAAATAAAAATTTTAGTTTCCACCTCGGTGGTTGAAGTAGGCGTGGACGCGCCCAACGCCAGCGTTATAATGATTGAAGGCGCGGATCGCTTTGGCTTAGCTCAAAGCCATCAATTCAGGGGCCGGGTCGGCCGCAGTACGCATCAATCTATTGTTTTCTTTTTACTGATAATCAGTCGCGGCCAACGCTGGATCGCTTGCAAGCTTTAGTTAATTGTTCCAGCGGTTTTGAATTGGCTAAATTGGATTTAAAATTCAGGGGTCCGGGTGAAGTTTACGGCATAGAGCAAAAAGGCTTTCCAGAACTTAAAATGGCCTCATTGTTTGATTATGCTTTAATGAAACAGGCTAGGGAACAGGCTATAAAAATAATTAATCAAAACGATGGATTGGACCGGTGGCCATTGCTTAAAGAAAAGTTAAGCCAATGGGAGAATCAGTCGCACTTGGAGTAAGTTATAATGTCGGGCTTGACAAAATGGCAAAATAGTGTAGAATAAAAAGCTAAATAGTTTTTAAATAAGATCTTTTCAAGGTGGCTTGAGCAATACCACACATCCCTGCTCGGTTTCCGTTTGACATTGAGGCCTGGTTGATTGAACAGGCCAAGGTCGTCAACGAAAATCCGCCAAAAAGCAAAAACGACAAAAGCTGGCGGAACATCACAAATTTCGCTGAAAAAATCGGCCTAAAAACAAATTTTTCTCAGGCAATAACAAGGAGCTGATAGCCGGCTCCATAAAAATAAAGGGTAAGCTTATTTCTAGCTTACCTCTTTTTTATTTAAATATTTATTTTAAAAATTATAATTGGTCGGTTATTAGTTTTGTTATTTCTTTAATATTTTTTACCGCGATTAGTTCTATTTTTTTTGAAGCATAATCATTAGCCGGAATAATCGCTTTAGCAAAGCCAAGCCTTTCGGCTTCTTTAAGCCTTTGTTCAATTTTGCAGCTTTGCCCAAAACCAGGGTTTTATTACCAGCGGTTTGATTTAAAAGCGAAGAGGCGATAGCCGAGCAGACGGCTAAATCCAAGCCCGGGTCGCTTATTTTTAAGCCGCCGACTACGTTTAAAATAACGTCCTGGTTGGTTAAATTCAGGCCGGCCCGTTTAGTTAAAACCGCGATTAAAACTTGCAAGCGGTTTAAGTCAAAGCCCGAGGCTTTTCTCTGGGGATAGCCAAAAACGGTTTTTGAAACCAAAGCCTGCACCTCAATTAAAAACGGCCGCGTGCCTTCCATAATACAGCTGATTATTGAGCCGGCAAGGTTTTGGTTCGGCTCTATGAAAATTAAAGAAGGGTTGGTTATTTCTTTAAAGCCGCCGGAGGTCATTTCAAAAATTCCGATTTCATTGATTGAGCCGAAGCGGTTTTTTGTGGCGCGCAGAATGCGGTAGCCGTGGTTGGTTTCGGTTTCCAAATAAAGCACGGTGTCAACGATATGCTCAAGCGATTTCGGTCCGGCCAAAGAGCCGTCTTTAGTTATATGGCCGATTAGGATAATTGCGATATTATTAGCTTTGGCCGCTTCTAAAAAACCTACGGCCGAGCCGCGGATTTGATTTATGCTGCCGGCCTCGCCGGCGATATTAGCGGACTAAATAGTTTGGATTGAATCAATAATAACCAAGGCCGGTTTTAATTCTTTAATAGCAGCAATTATTTTTTCCGCGTTAGTTTCGCTTAAAAATTTAATATTGCCGGCTTTAACGCCTAAGCGGTCAAACCTGACCTTTATCTGGCCGGCCGACTCTTCGCCGCTGGCGTAAATTACTAAGTTGTTTCTGGCGACGGCATCAGCGATTTGGGCGACTAGGGTTGATTTGCCAATGCCCGGTTCGCCGCCCAAAAGTATGAGAGAGCCGGGCATAATGCCTGCCTCGTTGGCAGGCGGGCCGCCTCCTAATACTCGATCTAATTCTTGAATATTGGTAATTAGCCGTCGGTTTTCCGCTTGGTCGCTTAATTTTTCCAAATCAATTATTTCGGCCGGCGCAACCGCTATTGTTTTATCCGCGGTTTTCTGATCAACCGTTTGCATCTGTAAAGTTCCCCAGCCGCCGCATTCTAAACAACGCCCACTCCATTTCGGGGATTGGGCGTCGCAGTTGGAGCAAATATAGACCGTTTGGATTTTATTAGACATTTATAAAAATTATTTCAGCTTTATCTTATTAATCTTCCCCGTATTAACGTCCGTGAAATATAGATAATAGCCGTTATCAGAAACGATTAAGTCGGACATGGTAAAGTCGTTGTCCGGTATGGCGATTAATTTTTTCAAGCCGGTTTGCGTATCAATTTTATATAAATTGTCTTTGGTGCTTTTAGCCAAATCAGGAAATAGTCCGGCGCCTTCTTCAAGGCTCTCCGGTACGGCGCAGCAAATTTCCGCGGCCGCGGAAAAAACGCATTTATTCGCCCAGGTTTGAACGTCTAATTTATTTCTGTTGGCGCCGATATTTTCGCCTTGAGCGCTAGCTACCCAAAGTTCCGGCTTTAAGTCGCTTGAACTTGAATAGACGCTATAAAGCAGGTAATCGCCTTTAGGCGCCCATTTAGGCTCAAAGCCGCGGCCGTCTATGGTTAAAGCTTTAAAATTTTCGTTGTTTAAGCCGACAAAATATACATTTTGCTGGTCAAAATTTTGGCCTTCGGTGTACATAGCCACGGTTTGGTTGTTGGGCGACCATGAAGGATAAACGGTTTCGTTTTTATCGCCTAAAGCCGCCACTTTTTGCGCCGAGGTGCCGTCGCTATTAATTATGGCCAGCCAGCGATTATCCTGATCATTAGCCAGGCTTTTTAAAACAATTTTTGAGCCATCCGGAGAAAAATTAAGATCCTCCCAGTGCTTAGGCAGGCTAATCTGCTCTTTGTTTTTAAAATCGTAAATAATTTTCGCCTGATCAGGATATTCTAAAATAGCCTTATTTTTATCAGGCGACCAGGTAATTTTTTGCACTTCGTGAAAAACCGTGTCCGAAAGCAGGCTGGCCTGCCCGTCTTTTGTTAGGCGGTAAAATTTTCCGTCTTGCTTGTTATAATATTGCAGATCGTCGCCATTAGCGGATAAAGTCGCGGCTAAACTCGGCGCTTGGCTTAATTCAAGAGTTTCAGTCAAACCGCCTAAAGCCACGGAGCTGCCTTTGCTTAGAGGCTGTTCCGTTCCCTCGGGCAGACCTATCTGTCCGACAGGCTGGCCGCCGGCCGTTTGTCCGGTTCCCGGCTTAGCTATTGGCAAGCCGCCCTGGGTGCTAGTCGCGGCCGGCTGTTCAATTATAACCGGAGCCGGACTTGGCTTAAAAAAAAGCGCGTAAAGCAGATAGCCTAAAATAAAAACAATTAAAATAAAGCCGATGGCTATAAAAATTTTTTTATATTGTCTCAGAAAGCCCATATTTTTGTAAATCAGAATTTTATGGTATAATAATAGTGCTTTAGCAATATTGGCTTTAGCATAACCATGAAAAATTTATTCGGCAAATCTTTGATTCTTTAGCTCTATTATTATATAATTATATAATTATATAATTATATAATATAACAGCCTTAGTGTCAAAAATAAATTTTATTATTATGAGTTTATTCTCCAATGAAAGCTATTTGGGCGTAGATATAGGAAGTTCAAGCATCAAAATCGTTGAGTTAAAAAATCAAGGCGGCAAAGCTATGCTTTCAACTTATGGTTTTAGCGAAAATCTTGATGATTTAGATCAGACTGATCCGGATAAGATAGCCGATATTATTAATAAAATTTGCGCTGAATCCGGGATGGTTAGCCGTAAAGCCGTTTCGGCTTTGCCGAGTTTCTCGGTTTTTTCCTCAATTATTAATTTAGCCGGCATAAGCAAAAAAGATTTGCCCTCGGCTATTAATTGGGAGGCGAAAAAAGTTATTCCTTTGCCGCCCGAAGAGATGATTTTGGATTGGAAAAAAATTGAAAATACGGATAAAACCGCGGATAAAAATAATACAAAAGTTTTATTGACCGGCGCGCCGAGAACTTTAGTTAAGAGATATATTGAAATTTTTAAAAATGCCCAAATAAATTTATTAAGCCTGGAAACTGAAATTTTCGCGCTTATCAGATCGCTTTTAGGCAATGATAAATCAACGGTTATGGTAGTGGAGATCGGGGCTAAAACCACCAGTTTTACCATTATTGACCAAAGCATCCCAACTTTAAACAGGAGTATAGATATCGGCGGCTGGACGATTACCAAAGCAATCAGCCATAGCCTTAATATCGGCTTGGAGCGCGCCGAGCAGTTTAAATATGATTTAGGCGTAGGCTCGTTTGCTTCAGCCGATAATGCCATACCTAAAACCATTATTGAGAGTATTTCGCCCATAGTTAACGAAATAAAATACGCTTTGAATTTGTTCCAAAATAAGAATAATAAAAAAGTTGATAAAATTATTTTAAGCGGCGGCTCGGCTTTGCTTATGGATTTTACCGATTATTTATCAAAAATTTTAAATATAAACGTGATAGCCGGCAATCCTTGGTCAACAATTTCTTATCCCTTGGATTTAAAGCCGTTATTGGATGAAATCGCTCCGCGCATGGCCATAGCCATTGGCTTGGCGCTTAGGGAGATGGAATGATGAAGTAAATTTTTGAATTTTATAATTTTTAAAAATTAAGTCATTAAAAATTATTTATAAAATTATTTATCCCCAGAGGGGGAAAATTCAAAAATTAGTGTTTATTTATGCCTGATATTAATTTTTTAAACAGTAAAAAAAACGGCGACGATCAAAAACCGAAAGACAAAGGCGATAAAAAGGAAAAGTTGGCTTGGTCAAATCCCGAAAGAGAAATTACGGATTCCAAAAAGTCCGCTTTTTCCTTTTTGCCGTTTATAAATAAAAAGGAGCCGGCCGACAAAAACTCCTCCTCGATAATTGATAAAAACAAAATTAAAGAATCGCGCGAAGAAATTTTAAATTTAATAAAGCGCCACGAAAATTCAAAGCCCCCGCTTAAGGAAAAAGGTAAAAATTTTTTGGAAATTTTTAATGGAAAGTTGAAAAAACAGCCAGCGCCCAAAGAAGTTTTAATTGATTATCACCAAGGCTTTAACAAAGAAAAAGAATATAAAAATCAAGCCGGCAGAATTTTTAATGTTAATTTAGCGCCTCAAGGCGGGCAGGAGCCTCTAATAGCTGAAAAATATAAAAATAATTGGATCGGGAAGACGATAGAATCATTTAAAAATAAAATTATTGCCTTAAGCGCAAAAAAAAATGAAGCAATAAAAATAGTTAAATCCCCTAAAGCGGAGGAGATTAAGCCGGCGGCGGTTAAACGGCCGGATTTTGCGCGGCCGGTTATTCAAAAAGAAGAAAAGCCGCCGGAAGTTAAAAATATAAAAGCCGGAGAGGAAAAACCGGTTCAACAGAATGAAACCAGACAGCATATTATAGAAACTAACTTAATCCAAGGAGAATTTGTAACTTTTTTTGATTGGCGCTCCAGAATAACTATTATTATAACCGCGATTTTAATGCCGATTTTCATTATCGGAGCTGTTTATTATGGCTTGGTGTTCTATCAAAAAAGCAAACAGGCTAAAAATTTAGCGCAGGCTCAAAAATTCGCGGAGCTTGAACAAACCATTTCAAAAGAAGAGATCGGCTTAAAGGAAATTTTGGCTTTTCAGGGCCAATTGAAAATAGTTTCCCAAATATTTGAAAAACATCTTTACTGGACTAATTTTTTTAAATTTTTAGAAGATAATACAATCAGAGATGTTTATTTTATGGATTTTGACGGCGACACCAGCGGAAATTATGTTATGGATTCATTGGCCGTTAATTATAGCAGTATCGCCGAGCAGGTTAATGTTTTTAAAAATAATAAAAGAGTAACGGCCGTTCAAGCCGAGGGCGGCGAAATGACAAAAGGGGATGATATAAGCCAACCTTTAATAAAGTTTGTTTTAAATTTTTCCGTTTCGAAGAATATTTTTATGGAATAAACAAGAGTTAAAATCCAATTGTTAAATAATTTATTATTAAGCGGCAAATTCAATGGCTACGGAAGTTAAGAAAAATTCGCCGGCCGGCGAAGAAAAAAATAGAAAACAAGCTGAAATTTTAAAAGTTAAAATAAATAAATTTTTAATCAATTATTTTAATTATTTAATTTTTTCTTTGGCTGTTGTTATTTTAGCCGTTGGCTTGTTTATGTCGGCTTATCCTAAATATAAACAAATTTTTAAAGAGAATGAGGAGGCAAAAAATAATTTACAGATTAAATATGAGGCTAAATTCTATTATTTAAATTCTATCCGTAATTTAAAAAAATCATATCAATTAATCAGCGAAGGCGAAAGGGCAAAGGTCGCCGGCATGGTGCCGATAACAAGCGATACGGGCGCTATAATCAGCGAGATTGAATCTATCGCCGTAAAAAATAGCGCCATTTTAACTTCAATAAGAATTGAGTCCCAGGAAGACGGTAGCGGCAGAACCAATCTTAAGGTTGGGGCAGAAGAAGATAAAGCGGCGGTAGCCGGAGCTTTTAATCAGCTGCCCCAGGGAGTTGGTTTGATTAAAATAGAGGTTAATTTAAGCTCGGTTAATTATCTGGTTTTAAAAAATATAATTAAATCTTTTGAAAATAATCTAAGGCTGTTTGATATAGCCAAAATAATTTTTAATGCCGGCGGAGAGGAAGCGCTTTTAACCATTTATAGCTATTATTCGCCTGTTAAATAGCGGTTTTGCCGATTACGCCGGCCGGAATGAAATTTAGCAAAATTAATAAATTTATGCTGGTACAAAAGAAAATATCCACAAAAAAATTAACGATTTATCTCGCCATTATTTCTTTGATGATTAGCGGCATGGGCTTTATGCTGTATCAGAATAAAAAATTAACAAGCCGGAAAACAACAAACGTCAATCCGCCAATTGTGTTTAATGATTCGGCGCCGGCTAAATCCGCCGCGGCTAATAACCAAACGGGTGAAGAAAAAACTCAAAATTTTGGGGCGGATAAAGCCGAACTTGACGGCGGCTTTAATTTAAATATTTTTTCCAGCGATAAATTTAAAAATTTGCAAGCCAACGCATTTATTATTAAAGATCAGCCGGAAACGGGAAAAAGGGATCCTTTTAAGCCAAATTAATATGAGTATGAACAAGCCAGAGGAACTAATAAGCCTATTAGTCGGAAATAAGCTAATTACGGCCGAACAATTGGCTGAAATTAAAAAGCGTCCGGAATATAACGGCGACCCGGAAGAAGCGCTTGTAAAAAGCGGCTTGGTTGAAATTGAGGATTTAACAAAGCTTAAGTCCAAAGTTTACAATTTAAATTACCGCAGTTTAATCGGAGTGAAAATTCCCGACCAAGTTTTAAATTTAATTCCGGCGGAAGTGGCTGAAAATTATAAAATCGTTTGTTTTGAAGTTGCTAAGGGAAAAATGAAAGTCGGCATGGTTGATCCGGAAAATTTTAAAGCGGTTGAAGCTATAGATTTTTTAGCTAAAGAAGAAAGTTTGCAGCCGGAATATTTTTTAATTTCAGCCCCAAGCTTAGAAGCCGCTCTAAAGCACTATAAAACTTTAGGCAAGGAAGTTTCCAAGGCTTTAAAAATTAAAGAAGAGGAAGATATTTTAGATCGCGCCAATAAAAAAATCAATCGAGAAGAAGTTGAGGAAATTACCAAGTCGGCTCCGGTATCAAAAATAGTTTCCGTGATAATCAGGCACGCGGTTGAAGGCCGAGCCTCGGATATACATATTGAACCCATGCAGAATGAAAGCCGGGTCAGATACAGGATAGACGGCATTTTGCATAACTCGCTGGTTTTGCCGAAAAGCGTGCACGGGGCCATTATCGGCAGAATTAAAGTTTTAGCCAATTTAAAGCTTGACGAAACCAGAATGCCGCAAGACGGCAGGATCAGAGTAAATATCAATAATAAACAAATTGATTTAGGAATTTCCATCTTGCCGCTCGTAAACGAAGAAAAGGCAGTAATGAGAATTTTGGACTTAACCAGGGGCGCGCCGACTTTGGAAGAGCTTGGTTTTATGGGTATTGGCCTTAAAGTAATTAAAAAAAGCTTAGAAAAGACCGACGGCATGTTTCTGATTACCGGTCCAACCGGTTCAGGAAAATCAACTACCTTATTTTCCATTTTAACCGGCCTTAACAAAGAGGGAATAAATATCTCTACCTTAGAGGACCCGGTTGAATATTTTATCAAAGGAGTTAATCAATCGCAAGTCAGGCCGGAAATAGGCTTTACTTTTGCTTCGGGCTTGCGTTCGCTCTTGCGCCAAGATCCTGACGTTGTGATGGTTGGGGAAATCAGAGATAATGAGACTGCCGAACTAGGCATCCACGCCAGCCTAACCGGCCACTTCGTCTTATCAACTTTGCATACTAACGATGCTTTGGGCGCCATCCCCAGGCTTTTGGATATGGCGGTAGAGCCCTTTCTTCTGGGCTCAACTTTAAATATCGTTTTAGCGCAGAGACTGGGGAGAAAAATTTGCGAATATTGCAAAGCAGAATATAAACTGCCGGACGATATTATTATTGATATTAAAAAAGAGTTAGCCGTAACGCCGCCAGCGGTGATTGAGGAAATGATGCCGAATCTTGATTTTAAAAAAATAAAATTTTATAAAGGCAAAGGCTGCGCTCGCTGTGGAGGAACGGGTTATACCGGCAGGATCGCTTTAGCCGAAGTGCTTGACGTTAATGATAAAATAAAAGAAATAATCGCGAATAGCAAGAATAATTTAAAGCCCGACGATTTAGTAAAAGATCAGAATTTTTTTACCATGAAACAAGACGGCATAATAAAGGTTTTGTTGGGCCTAACCACCATGGAAGAAGTATTGAGAACCATTCATATTTAATAATTTTTGAAAAAATATATTGTATCAAATGAAGATTTTATGGCTCCCCGCAACTTTCGGGGTTACGGCCATAAAACCATGGTTTGATTATAACTTTATGCCAAAAAATAAAATAAAAATTCTTTTAGTTGAAGATGATTCATTCTTATTGGGCATGTACGCCACTAAATTTGAAATGGAAAATTTTATGGTAGTTATGGCCGAAGACGGAGAAAAAGCTATTCGCCTAGCCCCAAAAGAGCTGCCGGATATAATTCTTTTAGATATTATTTTGCCCAAAGTAAATGGTTTTGAGGTTTTGCGCCAGTTTAAAGCTAATCCGGCAACCGCTAATATTCCAGTTATACTTTTAACTAATTTAAGCCAAAAAGATGAGATTGAACAGGGCTTAAAAATGGGTGCGGAAGATTATTTAATTAAGGCGCATTTTATGCCGTCGGAAGTAGTTGATAAGATAAAAAAAGTTTTGGATAAATAGGCTTGCTTGCGGTATGCTATTGTTTATTTTTTCACTTCGTTTAATTTGTGTTTAATATGGAAGTGCCATCAATTTTTTTAAATAGAATATTGTCGGAAATGGTCCAAAAGAACGGCTCTGATTTGCATTTGGCCGTAGGCAGTCCGCCAATGATTAGAGCCGGCGGACAATTTATTCCTCTGGCCGGGCAAGAGATGGTTGCCGGCGAAACAATAAATAAAATCACGGAGACTTTTCTAAGCCCGGACGAAATTGTTAAGCTAAGAGAAAATAAAGGCATAGCTTTGGTAAAAAATATTTCCAATTTTCGTTTTCGGGTGAATATCTTTTATCAAAAAGGATTTTTAGCTTTATCTTTCCGCTATATTCCAAGCGTAATAAAAAATTTTAACGATTTGGGTTTAGCTGAAGTTTGCCGTAATTTTTTAAAAGAGACTGCCGGCCTTTTAATTATCGCCGGCGCTTATGGTTCGGGAAAAACCACCACCGCGGTTTCATTAATTGAAGAATTAAATAAAACCAAAGCTTTAAATATCGTTACCATTGAAGATCCGATTGAATATTTGTTTATTGGCAAAACCAGCTTAGTTATGCAAAGGCAGATAGGAACCGATGTTAATACGGTAGCTAACGCTTTAGATTATTGCTTAAGCGAAGACGTGGATGCGGTTTATATTAACGAGATAAAAGACGATCAGGTTTTTATTTCATCCATGTCAAAAATTTTTGAGCTGGCTTCGGGAAATTGCCTGGTTATTTTAGAAATCAACGCCGACAGCTACAGCCGGGTCTTAGAAAAAATTTTAGCCGGCATATCGGTTAACTTATCTTTAGAAGCGGCCCGCTACAATCTGGCGGATATTTTAATAGGCACATTAGTCCAGAAATTAGTTAAACGCCGGGGCGGCGGCTTAATTTTAGCCAGCGAAATATTGTTAAATAACGCGGCCGCTAAATCATTGATCAGGGAAGGAAAAATATACCAGCTTGAGAGCATAATCCAGATGTCAAGAAAAGAGGGTATGATTAGCATGGACAAATCTCTTAGTAATTTAATTGAATCGGGCGAAATCAGGAGAGAAGACATATAACAATAATTAATAATATGCCAATTTATAAATATAAAGTTTTTGATAAAGACAAAAAAGCGCAAGAAGGCATGATTGAGGCAAACAGTAAAGATTATGTGGGAGAAATATTAGCCGGCAAGGGCTTTTCCATCGTTTCAATTTTAGAAGTATCATCCGGCAAGATGAAATTTAATTTGGATTTTTTAAATAGGGTAAAAACAAAGGATGTAGTGGTTTTTTCTCGGCAATTTTCGGTTTTGATTTCAGCTAATGTTTCCATGGTGCAGGCACTTAAAATTTTAGTTGATCAAACCGCCAACGTGATTTTAAAAATGGCGATCTCGGAAGTGGCGGATGAAGTTGACGCCGGCTCAACTCTATCCGAAGCCCTAGGCCGGCGGCCGAATATTTTCAGTAATTTTTATATTAGCGTTGTCAGGTCGGGTGAAACATCCGGAAAATTAGACGAGGTTTTAAGTTATTTGGCCGATGAGATGGAAAAGGATTACGACATGATGAGTAAGATCAAGGGGGCTATGATTTATCCGGCTTTCGTTTTATCCTCGTTAATTATTGTTGGCATTATTATGATGATTGTTGTGGTGCCAAAGCTTACCGCCATACTTACCGAAAGCGGCGCTGAATTGCCGATGGCAACCAAAATTTTAATTGGCACCTCCGGTTTTATGCAAAAATATTGGTGGCTGCTGATTGTTGCGGCGGTATCCGTATTCGCCGTTCTTAGGTGGTATATAAAAAGGCCCCAGGGCAAAAGGCAAATAGATTATATAAAATTAAGATTGCCGATTTTTGGCCATTTGTTCCAATTAATTTATTTGGTCCGTTTTACCCGTTCTATGAATACTTTAATCGTTGGCGGGGTAACCGTAGATAATAGCTTGAAGGTGGCGGCCGAAGTTGTGGGCAATAAAATTTATCAGGAGCTTATAGAGGAAACCATTAAAGAAGTAGAAGACGGCAATTCAATTTCCAGCGTATTTATAAACAGCAAAACTATACCTAAAATGGTTTCCCAAATGTTAAACATTGGCGAAAAGACCGGCAAGATGGATGTTATTTTAGAAAGAATAACTGATTTTTACGGTCGGGAAATTTCCAATATGGTAGCTAATTTAATGGCTTTAATGGAGCCATTGATTATGGTGGTTATGGGTGTGGCCGTAGGAATAATGGTAGCGGCCGTAATTTTACCCATGTATAGCTTAGCCACTAGTTTTTAAATTTTAGCAGTAGGCAAACAGTTAATTTTTATGGTATAATTGTGGATAAGTAGTTTTAATGATTAATAAATTAATTTCACGATTAAATTCCCATGCTTGTTTTAATTTTGGGCAATTAATTTGTGTAGAAGAGAGGGGAGGTGAATTATGAAAAAACAACAAGGTTTTACTTTAATTGAGTTATTGGTAGTTATCGCTATTATCGGCTTATTGTCAACTTTGGCCGTTGTGGCTTTAAATAATGCCAGGATGAAGTCAAGAGACGCTAAGCGTGTTTCCGATATCAAGCAGATTCAGACGGCTTTGGAATTGTATTATAATGATGCCAACGCTTATCCGGCGGCGGTTACCGGCGGCGGCTCAATCGCCACCGGCGGCGTTACCTATATGTCTGCTGTTCCGACCAATCCGTCTCCGGTAACTGACGGCGATTGCGCGGCTGGCAGCACATATACTTATGCTCCGGGAACCAACAACACCAACTATACTTTAACTTATTGCTTAGGCGGATTAGCCGGCGGCGTATCAGCCGGCACTCATACGGCTACTCCGGGCGGCATACAATAAATAAAAATCTTTAAAAGGGTCCTATTAAGGGTTTATAAAGAAAAACCAGCCTTAGGCTGGTTTTTCTTATTTAGATATTTAAGTTATAATAGTAAGTATTAAGACTATAAAAATTAAAAATTTTATGTCATTGCGAGCGTTAGCGAAGCAATCTCACGCATATTTATAGACAATTTAAAGATAGCCACTTTAAAATATATTATCCTGTTCGTGAGATTGCTTCGTTTCTTTCAGAAACTCGCAATGACAATTACACATGCTAAAAGAAAAAATTGTTAAAATTTGCGGCCAAATTATTGAATACGGCATTTTAGCCATAGTTTTTTTTATTCCCATAATTTTTGATTATAGCCTTTTAACCTATAATGCTTTTGACCTTTATAAAGCGGTTATTTTTAGGGTAATTTTGGCTATTATGCTGCTTAGCTTTACGGCTAAAATTTTTATAAGCGGCAAGCTGCATTATCGGGGCGATTTTAAAATTTTTTTATTAATCAGCCTTCTCCTGGCCTCGTTTTTTATAAGTTCGCTGGCCTCTCTTCATCCGGCCCAAAGCTTTTGGGGCGGTTTTTTAAGGCAGCAGGGTTTTTATAACTTTTTTAATTATTTGTTATTTTTTACATTGCTGATATTAAATATTGAAAGCTTCGTAAAATTAAAGCGCGTCATTATAGCCGTTGTTGCTTCGGCGTTTTTGGCCGCGGCTTACGGCTTAATCCAATATTTTAATCTGGACCCTTTTTATTGGTCGGAAAGCGTTAATACCGGCCGTATTTTTTCCAGCTTGGGCCAGCCTAATTTTTTCGGCCATTGGCTGATTATGGTTTTGCCGATAAGCTTTTATGCCTTGATTTTTTTAGCCAGAAAGGCGCTATTTAAATTTTTTATCGGCTTAAGCCTGGTTATGCAGCTGGCTTGTTTGATTTTTACTTATTCTCGGGCGGCCTGGCTAGGATTTTTAGGCTCAATATTTTTTCTGATTATTTTCTGGTTGTTTCATAAGCGGCTTAAAAAGGCCGCTTATGGCCTTATCGGCTTAATTTTAATCGGCATTATATTTTCCGCCAGCCTTAATATAATCAGCCCGGCCAAGCTAAGCGATTATAATTCAATCAGCTTAGTTAATCGCTTAAAAAGCATTACTGATTTAAAGAGCGGTTCCAATAAAATGAGGCTTTATTATTTAGAGTCAGCCGTTAAGGAAATAAAACAGGCAAGTTGTTTAAGGCTGCTTATAGGCTATGGCCCGGAGGTTTTATCCGATATTTTTATGAAATATTATCAAATTGACTGGGGCATATACGAGGCTATCAATAGTTTTCCCGATAGGGCGCATAATTGGCTGTTTGATAAGGTTTTAGCTTTAGGATTTTTAGGCCTGGCGATAAATTTTATATTTTATATTTATTTTATCCGTAAAGCCGCCGGTTTTTTATTGGCTAAGCAAAAGCTTGAACCCGAGGATTGGCTTTTAATATTTTTACTTTCTTCTTTAATCGCGTATTGCATCAATAATTTTTTCAGTTTTTCTCTGTTCACCGTTTTTGTATATTTATATTTAATTTTAGCCATCGCCTGGATTATAATAAACTATCGGTCAGAAATTAAAATTTTAAATATGCGTTTAACCGCGTTTTCCAAGCTATTAATCTGGATGTCGCTTTTTTTAGCCTCGGGCGTATTTATTTATACTAATAATATAAAGCAGATAAGGGCGGAAATTTATTATATGAGGGCTTTAAATTCAGTTAAGTCGTCTGATTGCAAAGGGGTAATAAGCAATATGGAAAAGGCGGTAAACCTAGGCCCAAATATCAGCCACTACCAGGAAAATTATCTTTTTTTAATGTTAAATTGTTTTTCCGGAATTGAGGATGAGCCGGTTAAAAAAGAATTAAGGGATAGTATGCTCGAATATATTAAGTTCGTCGGCGATAAAAAATCTTACGGCTTCTTGCATAATACGGCGCGCGCCTACAGTTTGTTCGGCTTTTATTTTGACAAATCTTATTACGCCGAAGCGGATAAGATTTTTAATGATTTAATAATGATTTTTCCTTATTTTCCCGGGATTTACGAAGATTTAAGCAAGCAAAAAATAATGCAAGAAGATTATGAATCGGCCATTGAAATTCTTAAGCGGGCAATTAAAATTTTACCGCCGACGGACCATCAATATTTAAACGACGAGCATCGCCGGCAAATCGCGGCTATCGCGGTTAGGCTTTATGAAAGCTTGGGCCAAACATATTTTAAAATAAAAAATTACGATTTGGCGCTTGATGCTTATAAAAAAGGATTAAGCCTTGACCCTTATAGAGCGACTTTATATAAAAGCATAGCTGATATTTATTATGTCCAAGAAGAGATTGATCAAGCGATAATATGGAATAAAAGAGGATTTATGTTAAATCCCGGCGATTATAATTGGCCGCTGGCTTTATCGCTTTTATACCGCGATAAAAAAGATTTGGCCGAGGCAAGAGAGTATTTGAACCAGGCCTTAGAATTAGCGCCAGAGAATGAAGATTTGAAAAAGTATCAGCAGGAATTAAAGAAGTAAATATTAAATTTATCCTAATCTTAAGAAAATTATAATTATGCCAATATTAATTTTAATTTTTGTCTTTCTCTTCGGCCTGATTATCGGTTCTTTTTTAAACTGCCTGATTTGGCGGTTGCATAAAAAAGAAGGCCTGTTAAATCGGTCTTATTGTCCGAAATGCAAGAAGCAAATCGCTTGGTATGATAATATTCCGGTTTTAAGCTTTATTATGCTTAAGGGAAAATGCCGGCAGTGCAAAAAGCCTATATCATGGCAATATCCAATAGTGGAATTAACCACAGGCATTTTATTTTTAATTGTTTTTATCGCAAATTTAAAACTTACGCCTTTTAATGAGTTCCCAATAATTTTTAATTCTAAATTTTTAATAACAATTTTGCGAGATTGGTTTTTAGTTAGTGTGATGACAGTAATCTTTATCTATGATCTTCGCTGGTATTTGATTCTAGACATAATAACTCTTCCGGCTTGCTTAATTATGCTGATTTTTAATTTATTCTTAAATTTTAGTTTGTGGAATTTATTAATTTCTGGTATAATAGGAGGTAGTTTTTTCCTTATCCAGTTCGTAGTTTCCAGGGGTAGATGGATTGGCGGCGGCGATATCAGGCTGGGGTTGCTTATGGGCTTGGCTTTAGGCTGGCCGGGTGTATTAGCCGCAGTAATTATTGCTTATTTTATCGGTTCAATTGTCGGCGTTGGCTTAATATTGGCCGGTAAAAAACGGTGGGGCTCTGAGGTACCGCTTGGAATTTTTCTTTCCGCGGGCACAATTATTACTTTATTTTGGCAAACGCAAATTATAAATTGGTATTTTAATGTATTTTAAGCTTATGCGAGATTTTTTTAAAACAAAAACCTGGATTATCGCAACCTTAATGTTTATAATCGCTTTTAGTTTAAGTTCGGCCATTGTCTATTATGAGCTTGGATTCAGGAAAAATGTTAAAACCATTAGCGCTAGCGCCAGCAATAATGTAAGCGGCTGGGCCTGGAGTTCAAATATCGGTTGGATCAGTTTTAATTGCACTAATGACAGCCCGGCTTGCGTTAATAGCAATTATGGAGTGGATATAGATTTAACTACCGGAAACTTTAGCGGCTATGCTTGGAGTTCAAGCGTCGGCTGGATTGATTTTTCTCCGGTCGGACCTTATCCGGAAGCGCCTTTAAATTCAGCCCATTATGATTCCTCTACCGGCAACATAACCGGTTGGGCTAAAATATTATCAATGGGAGCCAATGGTTGGCTTAAGATGAGTGGAGCATGGGCAAACGGGGCGA
>JACQYU010000082.1 GCA_016208065.1 Candidatus Falkowiibacteriota bacterium
GCGGCTTGGATTACCTATCTGCAGATTCCTTATTTGCTTTGGGTTTCATTCGCGACCGCGCTTCAATTAACTATAACTTATTTAAATTTGCCCGGTTAGATAAAATAATTATGATTTATGACGTAGTAGTAATCGGCGGCGGACCGGCCGGCATGATGGCGGCCGGGCGGGCGGGCGAGCGGGGAGCGCGCGTACTTCTGCTTGAAAAAAATAACCAACTTGGCTTAAAGCTGCTTTTAACCGGGCATGGCCGTTGTAATTTTACTAACGCGCTGGCCGATAAAGAAGAGATGATCAACGCCTACGGCAAAAATTTTAAATTTTTATTTTCCGCTTTTAATAAATTTGGCGTCGAGGACACAATAAGTTTTTTTAATAATTTAGGCGTAGCTACTAAAGAGGAAGATCGCGGCCGTATTTTCCCTTTAAGCGACAGGGCCGATGATATAAAACAGGCGCTAATAAAATATTTAAAAAAGAGTAGAGTTGAAATAAAACTTGACGCCGAAGTTAAGCGGCTTATAACAGAGAATAAAAAGATAGTTAAAATAATTTTAAATGACGGCCATGAGCTTTTTGGCAATAATTTTATAATTTCAACCGGCGGTAAATCTTACGCCCAGACCGGTTCAATCGGCGACGGCTATAGCTGGCTAAGAAAACTTGGCCATAAAATTATTGCGCCCAGACCGGCCATAGCGCCGGTAACCGTAAAAGAAAAAATCGTTAAAAATTTAGAAGGGCTAAGCTTAAAAGACGTAAAGCTAAGCGTTTATAAAAATAAGAAAAAAATTATCAGCCGAACCGGAGAAATTATTTTTACCGCCGACGGCTTAAGCGGTCCGGCCATTATTGATTTAAGCGAGCGCATAGGCGAGCTTATGCCCGGGCCGGTTTTTTTAAAAATTGATTTTAAGCCGGAAATTGAATTTGCTAAACTGGAAAAAAAATTGCAAAATGATTTTCATGAGGCGGGCAGTAAAATGTTTAAAAATTATTTAGCCGGTTTAGCGGCCCCCAAGCTCACGCTCATTATTATTAAATTAACCGGTATAAATGAAAAGAAGCAGATTAACGCCGTTACCAAACTTGAGCGCCGGGCTTTAGCGGGGGCGCTTAAAGATTTTACTTTAGAAATAAAAGAATTAAAAGGCTTTGCAAGTTTTAAGCTAGACTTTTTCAAATAATATGTTATATTAATATTAATGGCGTAATTCACGCCTTTTTTATTTGGCGCCTTTTATCATATGGCCGAAGAAGTAATTTTACGATTTGATGAAGTAACTTTTGAATACGAGCATAACAAGCCTATTTTAGACGAGGCCAGTTTCAGCGTGCGCAAAAGCGCCAAGATTACTTTAATGGGGCAAAACGGGGCGGGAAAAAGTTCAATGTTTGCTTTGATTATGGGTGAATTAAAGCCTAAGTCCGGCCGCGTTTCCGTTACCAACGGCGCTTCTATTGCTACGGCGCGCCAGGTTATGGCGCAAGAAGATTTGGCCTTAACGGTTACGGAATATTTTGCCAAAGCCTTTGAAATAGCGCCGGCTAATTTAGCCGGTAAAATCTCCAAAGCAATGGGAGCGGTAAATTTAGAGGTGCCGGTTGATCGGCGCGTCAATGATCTTTCCGGCGGACAGCAGGCCAGATTGTTTTTAGCTTTTGCTTTAATCCAAAGCCCGGATATTCTTTTGCTTGATGAGCCGACCAACAATCTTGATCAAGCCGGCATCGATCATTTAATAGAATTTTTAGTCATGTATGATAAAACCGTAATCGTAATTTCCCATGATGCTGATTTTCTAAATTGTTTTACCGAAGGCGTTATTTATCTTGATATTTTTACCAAAAAAATTGAAACTTATGTTGGCGATTATTTTTCAGTGGTTGAGGAAATTTCCAGGCGGGTTGAGCGCGAGCAGAGAAAAAACGCCCAGCTTAAAAAATTGATTATAGACCGAAAAGAAAAAGTTAATTTTTTCGCCAATAAAGGCGGTAAGATGCGCAAGCTGGCTAAAAAGCTTAAAGACGAAACCGCCGAACTCGAAGAAGATATGGTCGACGTCAGGCAGGAAGATAAAACTATCAGGGAATTTAACATTAAAGCCCAGGATATTGCCGGCGAGATTGTTAAGATTACGGCGGTAAAAGTTATTCATAATCATGAGCCGATAATAAAAAAAGTTGATAAAATAATCCGCAAAAAAATGCATTTGCTCGTTATCGGTCCGAATGGAGTCGGCAAAAGCACTTTTTTACGCTCGCTGGTTTCCGGCAAGAATGAACAGGCGAAAATTTTAGACAAAGTCCGGGTCGGCTATTATAGCCAGGATTTTACCAATTTGGATTTTAACCAAACGGTTTTTGATTCTCTTTCCGGCGCTTTAAATGAAGGTACGGATACCCAAGCCATGCGTTCGGTCGCGACCGGATTTTTAATCCACGGAGATTTAATGGGTAGAAAAGTCGGCGAATTATCCGAAGGGCAAAAAGGCTTGTTATCTTTCGCGCGTTTAACTCTTATGCAGCCCGGCCTTTTAATTTTAGATGAGCCGACCAATCATATTAATTTTCGCCATCTGCCCGTAATCGCCAAAGCTATTAACGGCTATGAAGGCGCTATAATTATGGTTAGCCATATGAGCGATTTTGTTAAGCAGATAAAGTTTGACGATGAATTGAATTTAGGAAAAGTTTATAATTCATGAGGATTAATCGCAATCGCGCCGATAAAAAATAATTTTTTAGATATTTTTTAATTCTAGGTTTAATAGAAGCTAAATAAAAGAGCCATCCCCTCCGGACGGCTCTTTTATTTTATCCTTAAACCCTTAATTTGAGTTAGGGTAGGAAGCTAAAATATCGTCGGTTACAAAATAGAGTTGTTTGCCATGATATGACTTTAATTCGGCTAGGCTTTTAATATGTTTTTTCATGCCGTTAACTATGACATAAATCTTTTTGTCGGCTCCTCTGATGAGCTGGCCGTCGGCATAAGCCTTAGCTCCCAAAACACTCGGTATGATAGAAGGGAAAGATATCGTCGGCGATTGTGTTGTGGTTGATGGCGCGGATGATTGTTGAGTGTTAATTACAGCTCCACCGATACTGCCGCCTCCGCCGCCGCCCGAAGAAGCTGGAGTCGGAGCTGGCGCTTGAATAGGAGTTGTCGCGGCATAGTAAGAAGCTTTTGTGGCTTGGAAAGTGCAGAGCCCATTAGCTACGACGCAAGTTGCCGGATTAACTATGCCGTCAGAAGTCCAGCCGTCAGCTCCGCTAACCGAGCGTACTATATTTAAGGTTTGTCCGTTAAAACTCGCGCCGACAAACATATTTATTAATATTGGCGAGCTGAATTGCAGTCCTAAATTAGTTATTCCCCATTGCAAAGCGCCGTTGACTACCACGCCGTTGCCTAGGCCAACAAATGGATTAGAAGTGGCGTCATTGGCAGAAAAGGCCGATGCGTCAATTAAACTCCCGTCTATAGAGCTAATTATTGTGCCATAGGGCAGTATAATCTGACTAATATTACCCTCATCCGGCACGTTAATTATAATATTAGAAGTTGCGGTTAAGCTCGGAGTTAAAGTGCTTACTGAGCCGCTATCAGGAATTAAAGAACCTGAAGTTATTAAAGCCGAAAGATCGCTTGAGCTAGCGCTGTAGTCTGGCGCTAAAACATTAATTAGCGCACTAGCTGAAGTTTGATTATAGGTTGCCGCGTCATCCGGAGTAAATTGCGCTAAAAGCCCTTGGTTATTACCGACATTAAGGATAGTTCCTTCTGCCGGCGTATAAACGAAAGTTCCGGGCACCGAAGATGTGGCATTAAGTTGGGTTAGACTTAAAGGTGCCGGGTAGGTAATGTCAATCGGATTAATCCAGATAATTATCGGAGTTTGGTTATCGTTTACTGTTAATACGCCATTAACATAAGATATCGCGTAGTTGTTTATGCCAATGCCTGCCGCTAAGCTCGGAATAATAGGATAAGTGCTGGTGGCCGCCGAGGCTGCCGTGCCATCGCTAGTTAAAGTTATGCTCGTTATACTGTCGCCGGCTACTAATCCGTTGGACGTAAATTCAAACCCGCTAAAGGTTAATGTCGCGCCGAAAGTTTTATTGGCATTATTAGCCGTGATAGTTAAGCTTTTACTTATTATGGCTCCGGTTATATCGTTAACGAAAGTTACTGTATAATTATTTCCGCCATTACCATCGTTAACAGTTCCAAACGGAATTAGCGATTTGCCTGCGCCGACATTTTTATTATTAAAGATTTGCGCCCAAGCAACAGTATCAGTTCCAACTAAAGCGCCCGAAGTTATAGTTGGAATTCCGGTTGAAGTTACCGTGCCGTCATAGGCTTTGCTTTCAGTTGTAGCTGTAACGGTTATTGGCTTTTTATTTATAGTTAAAGCTTCTGTTGCGCTAGATGAAGCATAGGCGATGTCGCCCGCGAAATTAGCGTTGATGCCGGTAGGATAGGTACCGGCGTTTATACCAACTAAATCAATGCTTGTTGTAGCAATGCCGCTAGCGTCGGTAACCGCACTGCCGACAGCCGTACCATTTAGAGTAAAGCCAATAGATTTTCCACTCAAGGTTGGCGATAAAACCGCCGTTAATACAACTGTATTGCCATAGATATCCGTAATGGGATTAACAACAATTGTGGTTGGAATTACAGATAAAGCTGTCACAGTTAAACTGGCTGTTCCGGAGACAGCTCCGCTAGTGGCGGTAATGGTGGTTGGACCGCAAACCGCTACGCCGGTAGCTAAGCCGGTTTGATCAATTGTAACCATGTTAGTATCTGAGCTGGTCCAGGTGAAAATCGGTTGCGGATTCATAGCCGCGCCGAACTGGTCATAAGCCGTGGCCGTGAATTGTTGGGTGCCGCCGACCGTAGTGGTGGAGGTGGCTGGCAAAACAGTGATAGTGGTTAAGACTGAAGGAATTGCCGTGAAATTGACATCAATTGTGTGGTTGGCTATTACATTCATAAAAGTGTATGTGGTTACTGCTCCAACCGATAAACCATCAACTAAAACATCGGCAACATCGTAACCGGTATCCGGAGTAATAGCAAAAGCTTGGTTAGAGCCGGAATTAACAACTGTTGCGCCTAAAGGCGAGATTGTGCCATTAGCGCCGGTTAAGGAAGTTAGAGTATAGGTGACTGTAGCAGGTTGAACAGTAATATCAGTTGGACCAAGAATAGCCGTTTCTGTTACTGATTCAGTGCCATAAATACCAGAAAAAGCATTAAGGCCGGTGGCTAAAGAGGGAACTGTAACTGTATATTGATAGGTGGTTGATGCCGCGCCTGTTATGACTACCCATTTAAGGTGGCCAGCCTGGCTAATATCGCCTGAACCGGGATTTGAAATAACCCAGCCCGTCGGAATCGTTTCATCAATAAGGTAGTAAGTATCAGACGCCGTAAGACTGACATCCAGAGTAACCGTAAGCGTTGAGCCCGCGGCCGGGGTTAGGCTGCTAAAACTTCTGGTAACCGTGGAAGTGGCGGCCGCTAAAGCATTGTTTGATGTGGTCGCGATAATTGGCGCGGCTAAAAGCATTGCCATCAATCCGATAATTGTAATTTTTTTGAATGTTTTCATAGTTTTTTTATTTAATTATTATTTGAACTTTTATTATTAATTTAATAAATTAACATCCAGTTCCAATTTTCCAAAAGCCGATAGCTTTTAAAAGAAGGGTGAGCGAGACGTTGCCGATTTTCCAATCAGCTATATAGTTCAGGAGTTCAGTAATGTTAATTGACCCATTGCCGTTTATATCAGCGCCTGTCTGGCAGACTGGATGGGTTGGATTATAAAGCGTAACTAAGCTACCATCGGTTGTTGCGGTCTGAGTGCCATGGTTACCGGCCAGATCGGTGAAATCAATAGTAAAAGAGACGGGACCAAGCGGGTCGGTTGCGGTGGCGGTGGAGTACGCGTAATAGTCATAATCAAATCCGTTAAAACCTAAGTCAATTACCATGTCAGCTGGACGTCCAAAAATAGTTACGATGGGCAGAGCTTTAAGCTGTTCATTGATTGCAAAATCAAGATCTATCAGTGTTCCGGGATAAGCAACCGCCATGTCTGTTTCATTGGAAGTAAGCCAGGCGCCGGTCGCGATAGGCGCCGTTGTGTCTGATGGGAGTTGCAATATTACAAAACTTCCATCAGTAGTTGAGGAGACTTGTGCTCCGGGGTTACCGGCCAGATCGACCAAGCGGGTCGGTTGCGGTTGCGGTGGAATATGCGTAATATGAGTTGCCGCCCAAGCTAATTACGGTAGCGGGATGCCCCAAAATGGTGGCGGAAGGAGTTCCGCTTAAAGGTTCGTTGGCGGTGAAATCAACTTCAATATTATCTCCATTGTAGGCGATGTTTGGATTAACGCCGGTGGAACCGATAATTACGGAAATCAAAGCCGGGGCGACATTATCCGCTACCGCTAGAGCGGACAGAGGCGACAAGAAGGCAACCAGGAGCAAAATAATTAGAATTTTTGGCAGATTACCGGAACATTTTTTTATTATTTTTTTCATAAAGTTTTTGATTAGTTATTAATAAATTTATTAATTAGATATTTTTATAATAATGTAGGCAGATTAAGAAATCATTAAAATAAAATTTTTATTTATTAGAACTAAATTTAAGGCGAAATCGAATAGTAATGTTAATCTTTCACTGAAAAGCCGCGCTACGCCTAAAAAATTGGCAGGATTGTTTTTATAATATTTCTAATTTTTCTTTTTAATATAGTTATTCTTAATCTGTAGAAAAATATTTTAGTTTGCATGCCCATATATTTATTTTGTAAAGGTTAAATTAATTATATGAATTTATTATTGTATATTGTTAGAATAATACGCCAAGATTAAGGGATCATTAAGAATAAATTCTATTTTTACTTTTATTTTTATCTAAAAAATGTTAGGCTAAAATTGTATGAAAAAAGCTTATAAAATAATTACAATGGTTTTTTCAGCCGCTTTAATTATCGGTTTGGTGTTTTATTTTGAAAAAGACATTGATTCGTCCATAAATAATTTAAGCCGGCTGATTCAACCTTGCGATAAGCCGATTAAATATTCTTTGGGCGAGTTTGATAAAAGATTCGGCTTGAGCCAAGAGGATTTTTTAAAGGCCGTAGATCAGGCGGCGCAAATTTGGCAAGAGCCCTTAAATAAAAAATTATTCAGTTACGCGGCCGGCGAAGCTTTAAAAATTAATTTGATTTATGACTCACGCCAAGAGGCCACGGATAAATTAAAAAAGCTGGGTTTTAGCATCCATAATGATCAAGCCACTTATGATTCTTTAAAGGCTGAATATAATGCTTTTGATAAAATCTATAAGGCGCGAAAAAACGAGCTTGATAATATTGTTAAATATTACGAAGAGCAGAAAGCTAATTATGACGAGGAAGTTAAAGCGGCTAATAAGCGCGGCGGAGCAAATTCGAACGAATACGCTATTCTAGAGCAAGAAAGAAAAGATTTGAATAATCTGGCGGAATCAATCAAGCAAAAACAAACAGCGATTAATAAAACGGTTGAGGATATTAACGCCGTAGCCAGCGTTATAAACCGGCTAATCCGCGAACTTAATTTAAGCGTCAGCGATTATAATACTGTCGGCGCCGGCGCTTCGGGCGAATTTCAGGAAGGCCAATACGTTCGGGACGCCTCCGGAGAAAGAATTAATATTTATCAGTTTGATAATCATGAAGCTTTAATCAGGGTGCTGGCGCATGAGCTGGGCCACGCCTTGGGCCTTGAGCATATAGATAATCCTCAAGCGATTATGTATCGCTTAAACGAGAGCGGCAATGATAAAATAACGGCCGATGATATAGCGGCGCTAAAACAAGTTTGTAAAATAAAATAAATTTTTAACCAAAATAAAGGGAAACGGCGCTGTTCGGGCGCCGTTTCGTTAATTTTTCATTTATTAATTTAAGTGTTATATTATATTTATGTTTAATGCTAATGATTTTCTATTAAATTTGCCTTTGCCTTTAATTGATCATTGGGGATATTTGATCATATTTGTTTCCGCCATAGCCGAAACCTTGCCGATTTTAGGCGCTTTTATCCCCGGCCATACAATAATTATATTAGGAGGGCTTTTAGCTAAATTAGGCATATTAAGGCTTGAAGCGGTTATGGTTACGGCGGCTTTTGGCGCGGTTATCGGCGATTTATTAGCTTATTATATCGGACGTAAATTCGGTTATGATTTTGTTATCCGTTATGGCAAACATTTTTTTTTAGACGAAGAAAAATATAACAAAACCAAAGATTTGGTAGCCGAACATACGGGCAAAGCTTTAATCATTGGGCGCTTTAGCCCGTTTACCAGGGCGTTGTCAGCTTTTTTGGCCGGCATATATAAAATAAAATTGCCTAAATTTATTTTTTATTCCATTATCGGCGGTGTTGGCTGGTCAGTTATTTCCGTATTTTTTGGCTATGCTGTCGGCCATGGTTTTAAGGGCGCGGCTAAATATTTTGGACAAATAGTTTTTATCGCCATAATTTTAATTGTTTTAATATTTTTAGCTTATCGGATGCTTAATAAAAAAAGGCAGGTTTTTGTTAAAAGCCATAGTCTATATTTGGCTTTAAACGCGTTATCAATTTATGTTTTTTCCAAAATGGCCGAAGATTATTTTGACAAAGAGTCAACCTATAGGCTTGATTCTTGGATTGGAGAAAATATACATTTATTATGGCAGGCTTGGTTAAACAAACTAATGATTATTACAACCAATGTTTTAAGCCCGGAAATCTTGTTAGCCGCAGCAATACTCTCCGCTGTTTATTTTTTTATTAAAAAAAATTGGTATAATGCCGCTTTAATTTTCATAAGTTCGGCCGGCGGTTTGATTTTAGGCGAGATTTCAAAAAGGTTAATCGGCCGCCTTAGGCCGCCCGGAGGAT
>JACQYU010000089.1 GCA_016208065.1 Candidatus Falkowiibacteriota bacterium
ATCTCAATATATTTTTTTTCCGCCAAATCCAATTCATCTCGTTTTTTTAATTCCTCGGCTTGAGAAAATAATTGATCAATCGCTTCCGGGCCATCAGTCCTAAAATTTTCCTGATAAACATTTTTCGCTTGATAAAGTTTATTTAATTTTGATTTTAAATAATCACCGGCCGATTGGCTAAGCGGCGCTAAAACCCTGCCTGTTTTAGACCAATATTTTATAATATTCCTTTTTAGACGATTGGAAACAATCCTTTCTTTAAATTTAGCCTCTTTTTCCGCCGGTATATTTTCTACGTCTAAAGCCGCCAAAACAGAAAATTTTCTGCTGACAATAACAATAATCAAACTTAAACTAATTAAAATTAATAATAAAGGAATTATATTATACATAAAATATTTTCTAGGTTTCTATTTTATTGCCAACGGCTCGGCCGGCGCTGCCAAATAATTTCATTTTGCCAAAAACCACCCTTTCAATTGCCGCGATTGTCGGTTTTAATAAATTTCTCGGATCAGCCTCTTCTCTATTTTTTAAACAGACCTCAATTAAAGTCCGGCAAAAAGCAATCTTTAAATCAGTGCCGACATTAATAATATTCACGCCTTCTTTTATGGCTTTTTTTATTTTCGCGTCTAAAACACCGGAGCCGCCATGCAAAACAAAAGGTATCTTTACCTTGTCTTTTATGGCTTTGAGCAAACTAAAAACGATGTCTTCATTGGCGTGTATGCCGTGCGCCGTGCCGATAGCCGCCGCTATGGTATCAACTTTAGTCTCTTTAACAAATTTAATAACTTCTTCCAGCTTGGCCAGCGGTATTTCTTTTAATTTGCTTTTTATGTCTCCATGCGAACCGACAATGGCGCCAACCTCTCCCTGAACCCAAACGTTTTTAGCGTGAGCCACCTTTACAACATGTTTGGTTAAATTAATATTTTCATCCAAAGCCAAATTGGAAGCATCGATGTGCACCGAGCTAAAACCGGAGCTAATACATTCAAAAATAGTGTCAAAATTAGTGCCATGATCAAGATGCAAAGCTATTGGTACGCTGGCCGCCACATTTTTAGCAACCGTGGAAACTATATGAGTAATCGGTTTAAGGCCCATATATTCTATGGCGCTTTCGGAAACCTGAATTATAGCCGGCGAATCGGCCTTAACCGCCGCCCGAGCCACCCCTAAAACTGATTCCAAATTGGTAATATTAAACGCCCCGATGGCATAATTATTCTTTTTAGCCTCCGAAACCAAATCTTTTATGTGGACAAGCATAATGCAATTTGTAATTACGAACTGCCAATCATACCTGCCGAAGCCGGACAAGCAATTAATAAAGCTAATTCGTAATTTTTAATTTTAATTAACAATTGATTTAGCTACTTTATAAAACTCCTCAGCCTTTAAGCTTGCTCCGCCGACCAATAAGCCGTCCATATTTTCCAGATTGGCAAAGCTTTTAACATTTTTTGAATTAATGCTGCCGCCGTAAATTACGCTGAAATTTTTACTGACTACCCGCATGCCAAACATATCATTTAAGGCCAATTTTATAATTTTATGCGCGTATTCGGCTTCGGCCGGATCAATCGCCGTACCTGTGCCTAAGGCCCAAACCGGCTCATAGGCAACTATTACTCTTTGTTCGCCGAAAACATCTATACCTGACAGAGCCTGCTGCAGCTGCTCCACCAAAACAAAATCCCGCTTATCAGATTCTTTTTCTTCTAGCGTCTCGCCGATGCAAACTATAGGCGTCAATTTTTCCGTTTCCATAACCGCTCTAACTTTTTTATGGATCATTTCATAGTTTTCAAACAGATATTTTCGCCGATCGCTATGGCCTAAAATAACGTATTTGCAGCCGACTTCCGCCAGCATGTCAGCAGATATCTCGCCGGTATACATGCCCTTATCCTCCCAAAAAACATTTTGCGCGCCTAAAATGGCTTTACCGCCTTTTAATATTTTTTCTACTTCGCTTAAAGCTAAAATTGATGGGCAGACGACTACCTCGCCTTGATCAAAGCCGGAAAATTTTTCTTTCATTTCTTTAGCTAAATTAACGCTCTCGGCTAAATTCAAATTCATCTTCCAGTTAGCAATGATATATTTTTTTATTGGCATATTGATTATTTAATTTTTAATTTTAGTTAATCTTTTTCTATGGCTATTATATCATATATCCAACGGTAAAACCAACGCGCCTACGGCTTATTATTATAATACAAATCCACTAATTTTCTGGTTAAGCCAAAACGGTCGGCTTCACTGCCGGCGCCTAAAACCACGGTAACAACGGTCCGGCCGTCAGCGCCTTTGAATTTACTGACCAGACAATAGCCGGAAGAATTGATAAAACCGGTTTTGCCGCCTAAAATATTAACGCCGCCTACCGGAAAAATATTTAATAATTCGTTGGTGGCCATGATAATCTTTTTTTTACCCTGTTCAGTGGTAAATTCATATTTTTTAGTTAAAGAAGCTCGGTTGATTTCATCCGCGGCTAAAGCGATATTGGCAAACTCGGCGATTTCGCGGGCGGTTGAAATATTCGCGTCTTTAAGGCCAACGGCATCAACTATTCTGGTATTTTTAAAACCAAGCTCTTTTATTTTATTATTAACCTTTAAAACAAATTCTTCTTCGGCCACACCGGTTGAACTTACTAAGGCTGTCCGAACCTACTAAGCTAAAATAAAATAAATCTTTTATTTTTACCCTGTCGCCGGTAAATAGATAAATTTTTCCGCCTTCGCGCTTATCTCCGGCTTTAATTTCGTAAATCGTCTCCCAGCCGGGGTTATAATCTAAGAAAGTATAGGCTGTGAAAAGCTTGGTTATACTGGCTATGGACCAAGCTCGATCAGGCCTTTTGGAAAAAAATAAATTATCGCTTTGGCAGTCCAAAATCGCCCCATTTTCAGCCGCTAAATCAAAACTAACCGTTTTGGCCGCTAAATCTTTGCTAGGGCTTTGCGGCAATTTTTGCGCCCGCAAGTTAAATTGAGGCAATGGCGGTAAAGGCAAGGATTTAACTTCTTCCATTACCTTAATTATGGCTTGGTTAAAATTATTTCCTTCCTCAACCATAATTTCTCCCGCCGCCTGATATTCGCTGACGCCTAAAATCAAACCGGCCTTAACCGGATTAACATTTTCGGAGGCTAAAAAATCAACCGGAATTATCAGGCTTAAATTTAAAAAAATAGTTGAGATTAACAAGCTAATGGCGGCCGGTATTAACATGCTTGATTATTTAATTTAATTTCTAGGCTCATTTTGCTTTAACATCTTATCAATTGAATCGTCTTGATGCAACTTCTCATAATCGGGTAATTCTTTAATATCGTTTAAACCGATGAAACGGATAAAATCGAAAGTCGCCGTATAATAAATTTCATTTTTCTTTTTATCTGGCTTGCCCTCAATTAAGCCGCGTAAAAGCAAATTTCTTAAAATCAAAGCGCAATTTACTCCCCTAATCCTGTCCAAATCAATTTTTGAAACCGGGCCGCGATAAGCAATGATGGTTAAAGCTTCCAAACTCGGCCGGGATAGCTCGCCCGTGGTTTCGTCTTTAATGAATTCTTGGATAATTTTAGCGTTCTCCGGCGCTCTTACCATCTGATATTTTAAACCATCCTTAATAATTTGCACGCCGGCCTGATTATTTTTATAATCAGCTAAAAGTTCATCCGCGTTTTTTATAATTTCTTTTTTGTCCGCCTTTATTAAGTCAGCCAGCTGGCTCGCGGCCATTGGCTTGGCGGAAATAAATAATAGAGACTCTATTTTACTCTTAATAGTACTCATAATTATTAATTAATAATTTGCCATTGGAAATTTGTCATTTTGATTATATTCTATTTATCTCAATCTCCCCGAACATCTCCGCCTGCCCGACCGTAATATCCCTTTGTTTGATTAACTCCAGCATAGCCAGAAAACTAACGATTATTTCGGTTTTATTTTTCGCGTTGGCTAAAATATGGTTAAAGCTTATTTTTATCTTTTCCAGCAGAATCTGCTGAATCGCTAAAATTTTATCTTCAATATTGACTATTTGCTCTAATTTTTTTTCCTCTAACGCTTCCAACGGCTTAATGCTTTTAATTGTTTCATTAAACACGGCGCATAAATCGGCCGCCTTTAAATTTTTTGGCGGCGAAAATAAGCGCGCGCTGGCTAAAAATGCCTGGCGGTTGAATTCGCGAGCGAAGCTAAAATGCTTCTTTCCGATAATCACCTCAATTTTTTTAGCCGCTTCTAAAAATTCTTTGTACATTTTTAACTGCTGCTCAAATTCCTGAATTTCCTCTTCCTCCTCGCCCTTTAAAAACGGCAAAAGCGCCCGGGATTTTATTAACAATAATTTCGCGGCCACTACTAAAAAATCAGCCAGCTCCTCCGGCTTTAAATTATCCGAATTTCTGATATATTCAATATATTGGTCGGCGATTTTAGCCAAGCTGATTTCGGTAATATCCATTTCTTCTTTTTCAATCAATTGCAAAAGCAGGCCAAGCGGGCCTTCAAATTTATCTATTTTAAAATTCATACAAATATTGTCACTGCGAGAAGCCTGTAATCAGGCGACGAAGCAATCTCACGCGCAATTTAATAAAATAAACCTACTTTTCAGAAACAACCTATTAATTCAAAAAATAGTACGCGAGATTGCTTCGCTTACGCTCGCAATGACATAACAAAACTCACTTACTGTTATTTCTTCTTAGTCGGTTTTTTCTTAACCGGTTTTCTTGCGCCGCAGCAGCCACATGACATAATTTTATAGTTTAATTATTAATTAATTTATTTATTTTTCTTCGCTAAAACCAATTTCTTTTTAACTCCGAAACTGCCTAAAACAACATTTTCCAATTTAATAAAATCTTTAACCGCCATTTCCACCGAATGGTTAAAACTGCCCGATGAAAATATGGCTTTTTTAGCTTTGGCTAAACTTTTTTCCATAACCACAGGCAGTTTATGCAAGCCGCCAAAAGCGCTCATGGCGCCGGCTTTAACTTTTAATAATTTTTCCATAACTTCTTCGCCGGGAATTTTAACCATTTTTATCTTTTTACCGGCGGCTTTGCTGATTTCGCCCGATAATTTTTTAAAATCCAAATTATTATCAGCCGGCAAAATCGCCAAATAATAATTTTTATCCGCCGCCACCAGCAAAGTTTTCATCACTTCATTCAGCTTTTTACCCATGGTAACGGCCGTATCATAGGCCGTGTACACGGTTTTATGTTCTAAAATATTATGCTTAACTCCGGCTTTCTCTAAATATTTAGCTAATTTTTGAGGAAATTTTGTTATTTTTGCCATAAATTTATGTTTAAAAATTATACCGTAATTATAACTTAAAAATAGTTTTAAGGCAAAAATTTTTAAACGTCATCCCCGCGAAAGCGGGGATCCAGAAATTCAACCTAATTCACCATCTACATAAAAAAACCGGCCTCAATTCGCTTTAAGCGAACGGGCCGGGTTGAAATTGTTTCGTCTCCTTATTATTTTTGCATGGACGCCTTAAGCACGTTCCACTGCTGTTTCGGCTTCCAAGCAATCTTCCCTCGAGCAATCAGATCAGCCACAGCCAGGTCATCCTGACGATACTGTTCGGACGGCTTGAATATGGCTGAAATAACCGAGTAACCTTGCCACCCTTGCCACCTTTCAGTTTCCGAGCGATTAACCGCGCAGAGAATGCATAAAAAATTTGCACCTGCATTGGTAATCAGCTTAACCGCCTTTTCGGTCGTGGAAAAATTGTTACAAACATCTTCTATGATGGCCACTCTGTCGCCGGGATAAATTTCATGCCGGTCAATTACCAGCTCCGACATCTCTTTAAGGCCCTTTGCCGGATCGGCTAAAGCAATAATTTTTTTCTCAGCAAAAATCGTACGGCATCTAAGCAAACGGCCGACATCGCCTGACAGAAGTATCCCGCCCATAGGCATACCGATAACAACCGTGGGGATTTTGGAAAATCTCTCGCAAACGCTTCTGACCAAAATTCCGGCGAAAAAATTGCGAATTTTTTGGTTTTGTTCCGCTTTGGCGAAATTAAAATATTCCGGACCGACCCATTGTTTCTCTTCGCCATCTGCGGTTTTGTACTTGCCGGCATAAGCCACCAATGGACCGAGAATTTTGCCTGCTTGATCTCTCGGACTTTCGTAATAGCCGCCGCAATTTTTTAAAACATCCAAAGGTTTTTTATCAGACATAATTTGTCTCCTTTCTCACTTTTTCGGTTATTCTCCAAACGCGCGATGTCGGCTTAGAACGGATACCTGATCCCGGCGTCTTTGACTTCCGGCGCCTGATAGGCTTCGTATTCCAGCTCTCTGAATTTGTTAACCGCCCTTAGGGCGCATTTTTCCATATCTGCCACTTTACCGGTACCACCAAATTTTTTCTCGAAGCAATACATCTTGGAGGTTTCGTCGATGAAAATTGCCCCTTGGCCGTTCCATTTGCCGATCCGAATTAAGTCAAGCATAACATTTTCGAATTTACCACCTTGATTTCCGAAGCCAGGGTCCCAAAAAGTTCCAGTAGGACATAAAGCACGAATTCTCCCTGTTGATCTACGTGTACAGCCGGTTACCAGTCCTAGAGGAGAAAGTTCATCGTTGATGAGACCGTACTGTATAGTCCAAGAACCGACATCTTCGGCCACACATTCTTGCAGCGTTTTTCCCCGCTCCGGTATAAATTGTTCTTGATATTCCGGCCCGGTATCGTTTGATGTCACGTCGACGATGATTATGCCCTTGCCTTTTTCCCTCATGAGTTTAAGTCCTTGGGCAGGTATGTAATTCTTTTTTTTCACCTCGTCTAACAAGGCGACATCCTTGCCCATGTAAACCTGGATATTCATGGTGTCATATTTCAAATAGGAATGCTTGATCGCCAGCTTATCCCAGAGGCTACCTATGAACCGGTCATAGTAGCCTATCATGGTAGCGCCCAGATCACCTCGTTTGCAATCATGTTGCATAATAATCCTGCCATACTTTTTTTCCAGCTCACGGACAAAATCACCAACCCTCATCATCATAAAGTCGCCTGGAGGTCCCCAGCCCTGATACACGCCGTCCTGGTCCTTAAAGGTACGCAGACCGCAGATTTCCACCCAGATCTGGATTATCCTCTTGGTGTAAATTTCTGCCGCGGCCATCAGTTCAGCTTTTATACGACGGCTTGTTTTGTTTTTTAAGTTGGTGAGGGCAAGAAGTTTTTCATAATATTCATATTCTTCTCCCTTGGTAACACGCCCGTAAACCCTGCGATTTTCTTTAACTCCATAAAACATGTGCGGACACGGTCCCGGAGCCAGTAAGGTCTTCTGCACTCTCTGCGCTTCCGCTAATTCGATGTGAGCATGCTTAACTTCCATTGGGGGTAAACTTTTCTGTGTCTCCATCGTTATTCTCCTTTACCAACCGTTAAAATTTGTTTACTTGCCAAAAATCCTTTTTCTTCCCGATTTTTTGCCAGGATCTTTCTCTGTTTTTTTATCCACGCCGCCAATTTTTTCGATCTGATAAATTCCAAAACTGGCTAACAACCGGACGATCTTTTGCCAAACTTTCACCATAACCTTCTCCTTTACCGTTAAAAGCTTTTCATTCTCATCCGTAATCCTGCTTCAATTTCCTTATAAGCCCGATCAACGGCAGGCAGTCCGCCGTTGATTAGGGATGTTCCCATAACGACAATATCCGCCCCGTTGGCGATGGCTTCTTTCGGCGTGACCACTTTGATCTGCCCACCCTTAGCCTCTTCGGCAAAACGGACGCTGGAAGCAATAATTAAAAGATCATAGCCTAATTCCTTTCTAATAATTTTTGCTTCTAGGGGTGAAACTACCACACCGTCTAGTCCGGCATGTTTAGCTAGCCACGCCAGCGACAGCACTCTATCATCCAAATCGGAAAAATGCTCATGTTGCGAACGATACAGGTTGGTTAAAATCGTAAAGGCAACTATTAGCGGCCTTTTTTTCTTCAGGCCGGAAGAAAATAATTCTTCCGCTCTGGCCTTTACGTGCCTCATCACCTCAAATCCGCTGGCGGAATAAACGTTAAACATATCCGCTCCAGCGCCTTCCGTCGCATATTTTTTCAGAGCGTTAATAGAATTTTCCCAGTTTATGCCATCCAGCCATAAACGGCAACCCATTTCCTTGACTCGTTGCGCCAGCTCATGGCCTCTGCTAAAAAAATCCTGGTCAAGCTTAATCCAACCAACTTTGTCGCCCATTGTGGCGACCAATTTTTCTGCCTCGGTGATAGTGCAGCCAGCCTTTCCTTTTAACGCGCCACAATCAAAAACTAACCTGTCCCTTAAACTCATTTCCATTGCGCTTTTTCTCCTTTCTTTGTTAAAAAATTTTTAAAGGCCGATCTAATTATAATTATACTAATGATTGGGCTAAATTTGTAAAATTTTCGTGCGAGGACTGTTTGAGCCCAGCAACGGCGGGGCGAGTTCCACAGTAGAAAATTTTATAAATTTAGCCCAATCTTCATGCAGTATATAATTATACAATGCTATAATATAGCCTAAGGATTTCTCCTTAGGCTTATTTTACTTAATTTAACAGCATTTTACGGCTAAGTCAACCTTTATCTTACCGGTACGGATACTGGCGCCGGCTTGGTTTGATCTATCTGGGCAATCCTTTGTTTTAAGCATTGATAGCCGGAATCATGCAGCCAGCGCGTATCAACATAAATTGATTTATCATTGGCCTGGCTTTTATTTTCCGTCTTAAAAGTTGAACAAAGTTCGTATGAATCTTTGGCGCTGATTTTATAATCAATTGCTTTGCCGGTGCCGGGATCGGTTATGTCATTTTCCGTAACATAATAAGTTGAACCGCCGTTGAGCAAAGCGTTTAAATTTTCCGGCAATTTTTTATTCTCTCCGTAATAAGCGTTAATCGCGTAATCAATCTGGCTGAATTTATTTATTATGGCCTGATCGAATTTCTGCTCTCTTACTTTAAGCGGGGAATCAATAAAGAAAAAAGCGGCGATCAGCGCTATGGCCGCGATGGCCATAGAACCGTAAAAATAAATTTTAATGACATTATTATTTTTACTGACATTTTCGCGCTTGATGTCATACAAATAATAGCTAAAAATCAAAGCGGAAATTAAAATTGAAGTTAAGGACTTTAAAATAAATTTAGTGGTAAGTTCGCCGTTTAAAAAACTGCTTACTGTGGCGATAAACCAACCGATCATAACAACGGCCGAGACCAATAAAATAAAATAGGTCAGCCATTTTCTAATACCTGACTCCTTCTCCATATTGCCTGACAAAAGATTTTTATTAATCAGCCGCGTCATGGCGAAAAAAATCGGTCCGGCGATGATAATGGCGGAAATGGCGAACCTTAAAGCGTCCTGCGAAAAACCGCCCGGCGCCAAACTTAAATCGTCGGCAATGATTTTATTGATAATCTGAAAAATTATCATACCCGTAGAGATGGCTGTAAAAACCAAAGCCACGAGAGATAGCAGATAAAAAAACGCGAACTTGGCATTTTGTTGTTTTTCCATAAACTTATTTTGTCATTGCGAGGAGTGCCAGCGACGAAGCAATCTCACGAACTATTTACTTAATAATTGTTCGTTAGATTGCTTCGCTCCTTTTAGTCGCTCGCAATGACATTAATTATTTTATTGGCAGTTTTCGCTGCCGATTTTTAATTATTTTAATAGCTAATTTTTTGCCAAAATTAGTTAATTTTACTTTATGGATAAACCATTTTTTAGCGGTTTTTTTACCAATGGCTATAAGCAGATCTCCGGCTACCAGCGAATCCAAACTTTTATGGATTGTGTCCTGAATAATTTTTTTATTTTCAGCATTCTTCCCGCCCGCCGGCGCGGATGAATAAAAATCGAAAAAATCAGCCGGCAAAGCGCTTTTAGAATTATAAATTTCCGCTAAAATATATTTTTGCAGTTTAGACAACCGCATAAAATTTTGTTTAATGTCCTCTTGAAAATTTTTCTTCTTGCCTTTAAATAATTTTATTATGGCTGATATTTATATATAGTATCCTCAAGTATCTTCTTCACATCTTGGTCTTGCGTTGTTTCTAAAATTTTTCGCGCTTCTCTTATATAAAAATCTCTTATATTATTTCCGGGAAGATATTCGCAGGGCTGATTGATATGCTTGATTAAAAATAAAGCTATTTCCATATCTGTCGCTCTTTCTTTAATTTCAAAATTTTTTCCTTCCATAAATATAATGCTAATATTTTTAATCTTTTTTAACTTTGATGTTTAATTCTTTTAATTGTTTTTCGCTAACCTCGGCCGGGCTGTCCATCATTAAATCTTTGCCTTTGCCGTCCTTGGGAAAAGCGTAAATATCGCGGATTGAATCTAAGTCAAGCAGCACCATTAAAATACGGTCAACGCCGGG
>JACQYU010000090.1 GCA_016208065.1 Candidatus Falkowiibacteriota bacterium
CGGCGAAGTTGAAGAATTAGCGAATTATGTAAAGAAGATAGAAAACTCGGATTACGCTAACGAACAAACTGCGCTTTGCGGTATTGACGCGGTTAAAACCGTGCTAGAGCTTAAACGGCTGGCCGGCTGGGATAAAGTTGAAGTTTTAAAATACGCCAATAGTGGCGATGTTCTCGATATTGGCGATAAAGCCAGCGTGGTCGGCTATGGAGCGGCCGTGTTTTATGAAAATGCAGATGAAAGCGCGACTTCAACTTCTGGCGAATTAAATATTGATGAGCAAAAAATATTATTAAATATTGCTAAACAGACCGTAGAAAATTTTGTTTTAAAAGGGAAAGTGCCGGAATTTAAAATTACCGACGAAAGATTAATGCAAAAGCAGGGCGCATTTGTGACATTAACTAAAAGCGGCCAATTGCGTGGCTGTATCGGCCAGATTGTGCCTACGGGCGAACCGCTTTGGCAAGTGGTGCAAGATATGGCCGCGGCCGCTTGTTCACAAGACAACCGTTTTAATCCGGTAAGCGAAGACGAATTAAGCAAGCTAGAATATGAAATAAGCGTTTTATCAGCTCCAGGGCCGATTGATGATTGGCACAAGATTGAATTAGGCAGGCATGGGGTAATCATAAAGCAAGGCGGCCGTAGCGGCGTATTTTTACCCCAAGTAGCTACGGAAACCGGCTGGGGCTTAGAAGAATTTTTATCCGAATTATGCTGGCAAAAGGCCGGACTCCCGCCCAGCTGCTATAAAGATAAAAATACGCAAATTTTAATTTTTACGGCGCAGGTGTTTAAGTAGAGCTGATTTATAAATTGCTCGCCTTTTGTTGTTGACTATTTCGCTATAGTTTTCTATTATGTTATTAAATATATCGCTCTTCATAATTGAGTATCTATAAGATGCTAATAATAAAAAAGGAGGAAATATGGCCGGAATTATGGCAGGTATGGAGATGTATCATGGCGGAGGAGAAGGAGGCTTATCCTTTATGTTTTTACAAATAAAAAAAACAGGCGAGCAAAGATTTTATGACACCCAAACTGGCGAACAGGTTCAGCCGAAAAAAGGCTTTAACCCCAAATTTTATATGTGAAGAATAACCAACAAAAGGGCGCAAACTAAAAATTTGCGCTCAATTATTTAAAAATATGGAAAAACAGGCGCAAAGAATAGTCATAAAAATAGGCTCAAAAATTTTAACCGACGAAAACGGCCATTTTAACAAATCCGTGGTGGAAAATTTAGTTAAAGACATAGCCTATATAAAAGAGAAAGAAAATCTTGAAATAGCTTTGATTTCTTCCGGCGCGGTTGCTTTAGGCAGGGAAATCAAGCCTTTGGAAAAATTTGAAGTTGAAACTTCAGCCATAAAATATAATAAAGCGATTCTTCGAGAGCAGATTTTAGCGTCTATCGGCCAGCCCAGGCTGATGGCTTTTTATTGCGGAGAATTTAAAAAACATAAGCTGGCTTGCGCCCAGCTTTTAGCCACCAGGGCGGTTTTCGCCGATCGCGAGGCTTATTTAAGCATTAGAACGGTAACGGAAAGCTTAATGAAGCTTAATGTTATTCCGATTTTTAATGAAAACGATGTTTTGTCGCCGGAAGAGCTTGATTTTAGCGACAATGACCAATTAGCCAGCATGGTAGCGGCTATGCTGGTGGCGGATAAATTAATAGTTTTGTCCAACGTGGACGGAGTCTATAATAATCTTGGCAACGGCACTAAGCGCCAAGTTATTTCGATGATTGAAGAAGCGAATAATTTTATAAAAAATATTGACGATTCAAAAAGCTTGGGCAAGCGCGGCATGAAAAGCAAATTAATTATTGCCGATTTAATAACTTCCCTGGGCGTTGATATGCATATCGCCAACGGCTCGGAAAACAAGGTGATTTCCCGGATAGTTGGCGGAGAAAAATTAGGCACGTTTTTTCCGGCCAAAAGCAAAAAAGTCAAAGCCATAAAAAATTGGCTGGCCACGGCCGCGGTTAGCCGGGGGAAAATCTACGTCAGCACTTATTTAGCCGATATTTTAAAGGAAAAACAAACCGCTTCAATTTTAATAACCGGCGTGGAAAAAATTGAAGGCAAGTTTGATAAAGGCGAAGTTGTCGGAATCTATAATGAAAATAAAAAACTTTTAGGCAGAGGCTTGGCGCGCTATAGCTCGAGGGAGATTGAACAGAAAATAGTTTGGTATAATAAAAAATCAGATAATGAGAAAGCCAAAATAAAAGCCGCGGATATCGTGGCCGTTCATTACGATTATTTTTCTTTTGTTTAGCTTAATTTATCATTGCGAGGAGTATTCGCGATGAAGCAATAACAAACCAGAATTATTTTTTAGCCGCTTTAATGCCATGATTGGAAATTTGTTCGGCGCGCTTATAAGCCTCTTTAACGGCCAAGCGCCAATTTTCATAAAATTTAGCCGTATTTAATTTATTTAAAGCCGCTTCGGTCGTGCCTTTTTTTGATTTTATCATTTTTATAAGCTCTTCCGGGCTGTAAATGTTTTTTACGCTTTTAAAATAGGCTAGCGAGCCGTCTAAAAGATGAAAAATTATTTTTTTAGCTTGATTTTCGGCAAAGCCTAAATTTACGGTTGCTTTCATTAGCGCGTCCATAAATAAAAATACGTAAGCCGGGCCGCTGCCGGAGACAGCCGTGATTTTATTTAAATCAGCTTCGGTTTTAACTTTAAAGCTATAGCCGAACTCGGAAAATAATTTTTTTACGATGATTAAATGGCTTTTAGAAAATTGTTTTTCATCGGCCAGCCAAGCAATAATGCCTTGGCCTACTTGCAGGGGTAGATTTGGCATGACGC
>JACQYU010000088.1 GCA_016208065.1 Candidatus Falkowiibacteriota bacterium
CGGCAATGACACAAAGATAACCGGCTTGACTTTTTCCCGCGGCGTTGACAGCTCGGGCATCATTTCTTTTGACAACGGTTTTAGCAATTTAAAGTTTTATATCGGCTCAAGCAGAATTAAAGAAATTAAAAATCCTTATTCCGGCGACTTTGCCATCAGCGGCTTTAGTTATAATTTAAGGTCAGGCGCCAGAACAGAAATAAAAGTTTACGCGGATACGGAAACCGATCTTAAAGCTTCGGGAATTCAATTGGCGATCAGCAATTTAGCAGCGGTTAATAATAATTCTCTAATTCCGGCCGTAGTTAATAATTTAAACGTTAACAGCCGTAAAACCGATTTTGGCTTAGTCAGCGCGGATATTACTAAAGTAAGCGAAGGCTTTGTAACTAAAGGCGAGGATGACAATATTATTGCCGGCTTTAAAGTTAAAAATTCAGGCGCTGACGACTTAAGGCTGCAATCAATTATTATTAATTCGGCTGACAAGGAGTTGACTTACAGTTTAGGCTACAGCAATTTAAAAGTTGTCAATCGCAACACACAAAAAACTGCCGGCAGTACAATCAGCAAGCCGGTAGCCGGGGCTAATAAAATTGATTTGGGCGGTTATATTGTTAAGGCCGGCGAAGAAGCCATTTTTGATGTTCATGTTAAAACCAGCGAATTAATCGCTGATGAAAATATTATTATTTATTTCAGCGACTTTAAGGCTCAAGGGAAAAAATCAAGGGTAGATGCCCTAATTAGCGGCGACCCGACCGATAGTTATAGCTTTGCCATAGCCAGTGGCAATAATAGCGCTACGGCGAAAACGTTCATTAAGCCGGTCAGCGGCTTAATAACTTACGGCTGGCATGATCCGGCTTATCCGTATCGCAATTCTATCGGCGATCATACCGGCATTGATATGGCCGTGTCTCAAGGTACGCCGGTCAAGGCCTCGGCTTCGGGCACGGTTATTGAAGTTGTTAACGGTACTGGCGATCAGGCGAGTTATATCGCTATCAGCCATGACTCCGGCTTAATAACCAGATATGCCCATTTATCGCGGCTTGACGTTAGAGTCGGCGATCAGGTTAAACAAGGCGATATTATCGGCTTATCCGGCGGCAGGCCAGGTACGCCCGGCGCCGGCTTATATACCAACGGAGCGCATCTGCATTTTGAAGTTTTACTAAACGGAGTTAGCGTAGATCCGGAGAAGTATTTATAATAAATTATTGGCGTTGCGGGCGCGGCAATCTCATTTCCGTCATCCCTGCGAAAGCAGGGATCCAGAAAGGTAAATAACGAAAGCAATTCTGTTTATCTTTTCAGGTAAATATACAACATGAAGATTGGGCTAAATTTATAAAATTTTCTACTGCGGAACTCGCCCGCTGGCATGGCGGGCTCAAACAGTCCTCGCACAAAAATTTTACAAATTTAGCCCAATCCAATTATATAAATAAATACATTAAATAGGCGGGGATTCGGCAGGGTTAGGGGAAAAATGGTGTTTTAATAAGACGGTATAATATAAAGAGGAGGTGTAAAATGTTACTTGAACTTTTGGAGTGGTCAGTTGCTATTATTTTTGCGATTTTCTTTTTAACCCAGGTGCTTGTTCCGATGTGGAAAGGCATACCTTATTGCCCAATGTTTAGAAAAAAACGGCGGGAACTCGAAAGTGAGTTAAGCGAGGTTAAAGAAGAAAAGGAGGTAGCGGCCATTGAAGAAATGGTTGCTCAAGAAAAAGAAGAATTGGTACAGCGAAAAAGAGTAAACAGAAAAATGTTAACCAGAAAAACGAAGGGAGAGGTATAATAACATGAGCAGAGAATCTAACATTAATTTAGGGAAAGTCATGGCAATGGTCATCGGCACGGTGCTCGCGCTGGTTCTTTTGGTGGCAAGTTTCAAAATGTTTGAGTATCTTGACGCCAAGGAGATAATGGTTATCCAGTCGCCGCTTTCAGGCGAGCTTACATGGTGTCTTGCTCAGGGCGTAAAGTATCAAGGGTTTGGGTCCGTTACCAAATATCCCAAACGGGCACAGTTTTGGTTCTCGGCATCAACTGATCAAGGCAGTAAAAACGATCAATCCATGGAAGCCAGGTTCAATGACGGCGGCAAGGGTTTTATTTCAGGATCACTAGCATGGGAAATGCCGACGGCCGTTCAGTATTTAACATCGTTACATCAGAAATATGGCAGCGCCGAGGCAATTGAAAAACAACTGGTAAGAACGGTTATAGAAAAGTCGGTTTATATGACCGGTCCGCTGATGTCATCTATGGAATCGTACGCTACTCGTCGAAACGAACTTCTTAATTTGATCGACGATCAGGCCGTGCGCGGTGTTTTCAAAACCGAGACATACCAGGAAAAACAGAAAGATCAGATGACGGGTCAGGAAAAGACCGTGTCCGTCGTCAAAATTATCAAGGACGAAAAGGGTAATATACTGCGGCAAGACAGGTCTCCTCTTGAGGATTTTGGTATTCGCATCTTCAATCTTTCAATCAATAAGATTAAGTATGAGGATACCGTTGAAAATCAAATTAAGGCTCAGCAGGGTGCAATTATGCAAGTGCAAACTGCCATCGCCAAGGCCAAGGAAGCCGAGCAGAAAAAAATTACTGTGGTCAAGGAAGGTGAAGCCACGGCTGCCAAGGCCAAATGGGACCAGGAGGCAATCAAGGCGACCGAGGTTACTAGGGCCCAACAAAAACTTGAAGTTGCGACACTAGCCGCCGAGGAAGCTGAGCAGTATAAAAAAGAGCAAATTCGTAAAGGAGAAGGCGAGGCTGAACGTAAGCGTTTGGTTATGCAGGCTGATGGCGCTTTGGAGATTAAGGTTAAAGCTCTGGTAGAAATTGCCGGGGTTTATGCCAAGGAATTTGGTAAACAAAAGTGGGTTCCTGATATTATGATGGGCGGAGGAACGAGCGAAGCCGGTTCCCCCACGTCAGTTACGGCATTTATGGATCTTTTAACAATGAAAGCCGCGAAAGACCTGGGATTGGATATGACCATTCCTTCGGGGAAAACCGTTGCTCCAGTAAAATAATTCTTTTTTTAAGTAGTAATACTTTGAGCCACGCGAAACTATATCGCGTGGCTCTTTTCTTGCCTAAAAAAAGGCGGTGGGGTAGAATAAAAACAAGTAATTGTCATTGCGAGAAGCCTGTAATCAGGCGACGCGCCTGCCGGCTGGCAGGGCAATCTCACAAACAACACATTTTCGCTAAAATATTACCATCTTCCTACTTATGTGATATTCGTGAGATTGCCGCGCCCGCAACGCCAGCAGGCTGGCTTGCGTGGCGGGCGGACTTCGCTCACTGCGTTGCGCTCGCAATGACATAGATAATAGACATATGAACAAACTATTTTTATACAATACTTTAACTCGTAAAAAAGAGGAATTTAAGGCGATAAAAAAAGACCGGGCCGGGCTTTATACCTGCGGGCCCACGGTTTATAATTACGCGCATCTTGGCAATCTGCGCTCTTATTTGTTTGAAGATATTTTAAAGCGCGTTTTATTTTATAACGGCTATAAGGTTAAGCACGTCATGAATATAACCGACGTGGGCCATTTAACCGGCGACCGCGACATGGGCGAAGACAAACTGGAAATTGGCGCCAAACGCGAAGGCAAGACGGCCTGGGAAATAGCGGAATTTTATACCCAAGCTTTTAAAAATGACATTAAAACGCTGAATATCCTGCCACCCGATATCTGGTGTAAAGCTACCGGCCATACTAAAGAGCAGATTAATTTAATAAAAATTTTAGAGAAAAAAGGCTATACTTATAAAACTTCCGACGGCATTTATTTTAATACGGCTAAATTTAAAAATTACGCGAAATTAAGCCGGCTAAATTTAAAAACTTTAAAAGAGGGCGCGCGCGTTGAAAAAAATGATGAAAAAAAGAACGCCACGGATTTCGCGCTGTGGAAGTTTTCAATCCCCCTAGCCCCCCTTGTCAGGGGGGTAAAAGCCGCAAAAAGGCAGATGGAATGGCAGTCGCCTTGGGGCGTTGGATTTCCCGGCTGGCATATTGAATGCTCGGCTATGAGCTTAAAATATTTAGGCGACCATTTTGACATCCATTGCGGCGGGGTTGACCATATTGGCGTTCACCATACCAACGAGATCGCGCAAACCGAGGCGGCCACGGGCAAGTCGCCTTGGGTTAATTATTGGCTGCACGGCGCGTTTTTAAATATTGCCGGCGGGAAAAAGATGGCCAAAAGCGAAGATAATTTTTTAACTATGGAAAACGCTTTAATAAAAAAGGGGATTAATCCGCTAGCCTTTAGGTTCGCGGCCCTGCAGACGCATTATAGAAAACCGATGGAATATAGCGAAGAAAGCATAAAGTCAGCGAAAAATGGGTGGGTTCATTTATATAATCAAGTACAAAATTTAGGAATTTATGATCAAGCGAGCGGAAAATGGATTTATGAGATGGGAAATGTAGATTTATTGCATAAAGAGAAATTTTTTAATGCAATTAATGATGATTTAAATATTCCTCAAGCATTGGCCGTCGCGCAAGAATTACTTAAGTCAAATCTGTCTCAAGCTGATAAACTTTCAACAATTATAGATTTTGACAAGGTGTTTGGTTTAGATTTGGACCCAATATCAAAAATGAAAGAATTCGTTGCATTGCCAGATGATGTTAGAAAATTAATTGTGGCCAGGCAAACAGCCAGAAA
>JACQYU010000092.1 GCA_016208065.1 Candidatus Falkowiibacteriota bacterium
GGGCACACAACTCTTCAATTGTTCGCTCGCGTTTGATGAAGCCGTTGGATCGAGGTCCGGCCGGTTAAGCGTCGGTTGGCCCTCCTCGGTTCAGTTGATGGGAAATGTGGCCCAGAGACAGGATCGTCGTCAAGCGAATTTGCGGGGTAGACTCTTGCTGCGTACTCAGGAATTGATCCGGCAATGTTCAAGAAGGAGACGGAAATCTTCGGGAGGTGGCGCAGAAAACAGCATCGGATCACCGCTGACTGGGTGAGTGAAGGCGATGGTCTGGGCATGAAGGGCGGGGCGATCGATCATGCTAAGCATCTGCCGGCCCAGATTGCGGCGTCGCGGATCGATCCCCGTAAGACGTTGCGCACCACCACCATATTCGGAATCGCCAACCACGGAATGTCCCGCGTGACAGAGGTGCACCCTGATTTGATGGGTGCGGCCGGTTTTAATTTTTATTTTCAATAGAGTATAGTTTACCAATCTTTTTAAAACGCTAAACTCTGTTTCCGCCAGCCGTCCGGCTTCGGTCGGTTCGCCTTTTACCGTTGCCGGCAGAGCCGCCATTTTATAGCCTTCGCGCGCGCGTTTAATCGGAAAGTTTATAATAGCGCCGTCTTTTATAATTTTCCCGTGGACTAAGGCGGTATATTCTTTTTTTATGGTTCGGCCTTGAAATTGTTTTTTTAAATTATTAAAAGCGGCCTGGGTTTTTGCTATAACCATTAATCCGCTAACGTCTTTGTCTAGGCGATGCACGATGCCGGGCCGCTCCTGATCATCGCCTATTTGCGATATAAGGGGGTATTTTTCTTTCAGCCAGTCAGCCAGGGTATAGTTATTCAGTCCATGCACGGCTAGTCCGGCCGGCTTGTTTATTACTAAAAATTCATCAGTTTCATGGATAATTTTTATTTTATGGCTCGGCGCGATTATAAATTTATTTTTATCAATTGATTTTTTATTTTTGGCGCTTAAGCCAAAGTTTTTTGGAATATTAATTTTATCTCCGGGCTTAAGGAAATAATGGGACGAAACGGTTAAGCCATTTAAATTAATTAGACCCTGCTCAATTAATTTTTGGATTTGGTTTCGCGACAGTTTTAAAGAGCCTGAATTGGTTAAAAATTTGTCCAGTCGTTCGCCGGAATTTGCTTCGGTTATTTTTATGGTCATATAATGATAGAAATTATGCTAATTATAAAACAGTTGTAGCTCCGCAAGTAATAATAAATTTTCTACTGCGGAACTCACCCCGCTACCGCGGGGTTCAAACAGTCCTCGCACGAAAATTTATTATTACTTGCGGAGCTAGCTAATAAGAAGTATGTTAGACGTAAATTTTATAATGACAAAGAAAGCGCTTGTTCTAATTTTTCAATCATTGTTTCCATGGAGAATAATCGGTTAACGCGTTCTCGGCCGTTTTTTCCCAAAAACATTCGCAAGCGCTTATCTTGGTGCAATTTTATAATTTGCCGCGCCAGCATTTCGCTGTTATCGGATTCAATCAGCGAACCGGTATTATTTTCTACAATTAAGTCTTCCAGGCCGATATTTCGCGGAGCTAAAATCGGCAGGCAGGCGGCCATAGCTTCTAAAATATTGCCGTAATCATCAAGAAACAGATTCTCTCCCAAAGCTAGAAAAATATCAAAACTATCAAGCCATTTTTTCATATTTTCTTGCTCGCCGACCAGCCAAATTAAATTATCAATTTCCATTTTTTTAGCCAGCCAGGAAAGATTTTTCCTTTCCCGGCCCTCGCCGATTATAATTAATTGGATATTGGGGATTACCGGCAGGCTGATTTTTACGGCTTGGAAGATCGCTTCAATTTTTTGTTTTTGGTTTAAAGCGGTTACGAGGCCGATCGTAAAATATTTGCGGTGGAAATTTTCTCGACCGGCGCTCGCCAGCTTATTAAAAATATTTTCTTGGTAAGAGGCGGTTTTAGCGCCCGGAGCAATAAGGCTTATTTTATTTTCAGCGCAGCCGATATTTTTTAATTTTAATTTAGAATAGTTATTAAAAACAATAATTTCAGCCAGCCGATAATTTAATTTATATAGCGCTAATAAAAATTTGTTAAATTTTCGGTAGTTTAGCTCCGGCCCTTCAAGCCAAACAACTTTTAAGCCAAGCAGGCGGGCCAAGGGGGTAATGATAATTTTTTCATCGAAATTAAAACAAATAATTAAATCAACTTTTCGCTTAAGCCTAAAGTTTATTAATAAAAATAAAAATTTAAATTGCCCTAGCGGAGATTTTTTTGAGGATAGCAAACTAAAGGCGAAATTTTTTTGCTCCAGCGCTTTAAAGGCGTGCGCGAGCAGGCGATTTTTTTCCGGCGAAGAATTAAAAACAAGAACTTTGGTCATAAATTAAAGCCTTTAAATAAATATAAGAAAAACAAGTAAATTAAGCCGGCCGCTAAAATTGTTAGAATAAAATTGAATTTGTCAATTAATAAATAGATGGCTAGGCCCATAATTAGCGAGGCGGCCAGCGATTTGGCGAGAATGGCTAGATTCGGCCTGAATCGGCTATATTTAATTACAATATAGAAAGAAAATAAGGCAATGGCAAATTCGCTGTAAACAGTTACCCAGGCGGCGCCATAATAGGAAAAGCGAGGGATGAAAATCAAGTAGCCGGCCAACGAAGTTATGGCGGTAAAAACGTAAGCGCCAATAATATTTTTTTGTTTGTCGATGGCGATAACCGCGTGAGCGAGCAAACAGCCGATAAAAATAAAACCTATGGCTAAAATTAATATTTTTAAGAGATGGCCGGATTGGGCGAAATTTTCTCCGGCTATTAGGGCCATTAAGGGACGGGCGGTAAGCTGGGCGCCGATAATCAGGGGAACGGCTATTATAATCATGATATCAAATGATTTTTGCAAGACTCGGTTGAATTTTTGGAAATTTTGGCTGGCCCATTCGGCGGTCAGTATAGGGAGAATCAGCCCGGCGAACATAAAGGGCAGAGTAGTTAAGACATCAATTATTTTATAAGTAGCGCCGTAAATTCCGACGTCAGCCTGGCTTTTTAACAGAGATAAAATAAATATGTCGGCCCTTAAATAAATTAAATTAAAAAAAATAGTTAGTCCGAGCGGCCATGATT
>JACQYU010000014.1 GCA_016208065.1 Candidatus Falkowiibacteriota bacterium
ATTATGATTCAAAAGAGCATGGACCGGTTACTATTAGGCAAGCTTTGGCCGGATCTTTAAATATACCGGCGGTTAAGGCGATTTACCTTACCGGCATAGAAAATGTTATCAATTTGGCCCAAAATTTAGGCTATACAACCTTAAACGACAAAGATCGTTTTGGCCTATCTTTAGTCTTGGGCGGTGGCGCAGTAAAGCTGTTGGAGCATACTAATGCCTTTAGCGCTTTCGCCCGCGAAGGCATTAAACATCCGGTAGCCGTCATTTTAAAAGTTGAGGATAAGGACGGAAAAATATTAGAAGAATTTAAAGACCAAAATGAAAAGGTTTTAGAGCCGAACATCGCTCGCCTGACTAACAGTATTTTATCGGACAATAACGCTCGAGCTTACATCTTTGGGACAAACAACATGCTGACTTTAGGTTCAAGGCCGGTAGCGGCTAAAACCGGCACTACCAACGACTACCACGATGCCTGGACTATCGGCTATACGCCATCAATCGTTACCGGCGTCTGGGTAGGCAACAATAATAATAAGGAAATGAAGCGCGGCGCAGACGGCTCGGTAGTGGCCGCGCCGATTTGGCATGATTATATGAATAAAGTTTTAGGCGATACGCCGATTGAATACTTTAATCCTCCGGATAATAAGCCGGCCGGCAAACCGATATTGGACGGCATAATCGACCCGGACGCTACGGTAAAAATTGATAAATTTTCCGGATTGCTGGCTAACGAATTTACTCCGCCAAGCGCTATTATAGAAAAACAATTTAAGCAAGCTCATAGTATTTTATATTATATAAATAAAGATGACCCGCGCGGATCGGCGCCATCTAATCCAAAAAGTGATCCGCAATTTGATTTATGGGAAAACGCGGTTTTAAGCTGGGCTGAAAAACAAGGCATTGTTAATGCCCCGATACCAACCGAATATGACAATATTCATCGTCCGGAATTTAACCCCGTAGTATCAATCAACTACCCGAGCAATAACCAAACTATCACCGATCAATTATTAAATGTGCAAATTAGCGCTACGTCTCCGCGAGGCGTTAATCGGGCGGAATACTACATTGACGGTTATTTATTTAGTGTCTCTGCCGCTTACCCCTTTGGCCTTAGCAAATCAATTAGCTCGCTAAGCAACGGCTTGCATAATTTAATCGTGCGCGCTTGCGATGGCGTTGATAACTGCTCCGAGCAAAAAATAGAATTTAGTTTAACTAAAAACAGCAAACCCGAAATTACTAAAATTGGCGTGGCCTTAACTCAACCCGCTATTGCCGCCAGCATAATTAAATATGACTTTCCCATACTGTTAAAAGCCGAGGTAATAAATTCGGAACAGGTTGCCGGCGTTACTTTCTATTTTAAAAATGCTGGCGGCCAAGCGCAAAAAATTGCCCAAAGCCAAGTTATAAATAATGCCGCCGAGGCTCTAATGGAAAATATTCTAGCTCCTGGCTCATATAAATTTTACGCTGAAGCGCGCGGCTGGTACGGCCAGCTAGCCACTAGCGAAGAAATTTCCGTAATTGTTAATGATTTGCCGGCAGCCGCCAGCACCACGCCGGTGAGAGCCCGATAATATTTACACAAAAATCGCCAACAGCTAAGTTGGCGATTTTTTATATTTAATTGACGGCGTCTTTAGCCTCTCAATTTAATGTTTTATTGTTTTATCGGCATAATAATATATAAATAGCTTTCATCCTGCTCCGGCCTGATAATGCACGGGGTGTTAGAATCTATTATTTCAAGTTTAATCGTTTCTTTTTCAATATTACTTAAGCCTTCAACCAAATAACGATAGTTAACCACGATACTGTTGTCATCGCCCGATACTTTAGCCTCTAAATTTGTTATATTTTCTCCGGTTTGGCCGGAAACAGAAGAAATTACCACTTGATTTTTCCCCGCCGGAAAATCCAAATTAATATCATTAATGCCTGCTTTAGAAAATAAAGAGGCCATTTTTACGGCACGAGTTAATTCTTGGCGATCAATAAGAATTTTAGTTTTATTGCTAACGGGTATAATTTGCTGATAATCAGGGTATTGGCCCTCAATTAAGCGCGATACCAGCTCGGTTGAACCATAAGTAAACAAAATTTGGTTTTCCGAAATATAAAATCTTATTTCAGAATTTTTTTCTTCAACCTCGTCGCCCAGGTTAATTGACAAAACCCTCAGTAACTCCTGCAAAGTTTTAGCCGGTACGATAATTCTCTTTTCTTCCTCGTTGTTTGATTTTATCTTTATCTTCTTTTCAGCTAACCGATAACTGTCGGTTGCGGCCATAGTCAAGTCGCCGCCGGAGAAAATAAAAAGCACGCCAGATAATTCTAGCCGGGTTTCGCTTAAGGCGGTAGCAAAAATTACCTGGGAAATCGCTTTTTTTACCTCTTCGGCTTCAGCGATAAAATAATTCTTTCTATCAACTTCCGGTATCAAAGGAAAGTCTTCTGCCGATTGCCCCCTGGCTTTAGCCTGATAATTTTCACAGTCCACCAGCAAATCATGGCCTTCTTCCTCTAGGCCAATCTTTTTGTTCGGCAAAAGGTTTATGCAGTCGGAAATAATTTTTGCATTAACCGTAAACGAGCCTTCACGCTCAATTTTTCCTCTAACCGCGCTAATTACGCCAATTTCCAGGTTTGTGGCAATCAGTTTAATCTTCCCTTCGCCGGCCTTTATTAAAACGTTGTTTAGTATGGGTAAATTAGTATTTTTTCCGGAAACATGCCCGACTAAAGATAAGCCTTGTTTTAAATTTTCCTGCAAGCTGAATATTTTTAATCCGACAGGGTTTTTGTTTGTCATAATATATTTTAATTACAGGCTCGTTCCTAATTTTTTCAACAAGCCCGCGGGTTTATTAATTAATATAAATATTTATAATATAATAAATAACAATAATAATAAGCGGGTTAATAAGTCGGCTTTCTGCTAAATTTTAGCTAGTTTTTAATGTTTTGTCAGCTTTTTAACGGCGAAACTGGTGTTGAAAAGCGGTGCTAAAAAGTAGGGCCGCTGGGGATTAAAAGTTGGTTGATAAATTTATAAACAAATTATGAACAAATAAAACACGCTTTTTCACCAAGCTGTCAACCATTGTAAATTGCCTGTTTAATGGAATCTACATGTTGTTTTATTTTTTCATCGTCTTGGCATTCCCGCTCTATTTTATTATAAGCATGCATGGCCGTGGTATGGTCGCGGCCGCCGAGTTCCTGGCCGATTGAAGGGTAAGAAGCATTAATTTCTTTGCGCATCAAATACATGGCGATTTGTCTGGGCACGACCAGTTCTTTTTTACGGCTCTGGCCGGTCAAATCTTTTATGTTAATGTTAAAAAATTTAGCCGCCGCTTCAATAATGGTTCTGGCCGTAGTTGATTTTGATTGAAAATTAGAAATTATGCCCGCCAGAATGCTTTTAGTTGAATCAATTGAGGGAAGAGAATTATTAAATTCATAATAAGCAATCAGGCGATTTAAAGCACCCTCTAGTTCGCGGATGTTGTTAGTGATGTTATTGGCAATATAAGCCAAAATTTCTCTATCAAGCTTATAATTTTTTTCTCGACATTTAGTTTCGAGTATGGCTATTCTGGTTTCTAAATCAGGCGAGCTGACATCGGCGATCATGCCCCATTCAAAGCGCGACAGCAGCCTTTTTTCCAGGGCCGGTATGGCTTTAGGCGGCCGGTCGGAAGAAATTACTATTTGTTTATTGGTTTGATGCAGTTCGTTAAAAGTGTGGAAAAACTCTTCTTGAGTACCGTCCTTGCCGCCCATGAAATGAATGTCATCAATCAGCAACAAATCAACATTGCGATAATGATCTTTAAAGTCTTTAGCTTGGCCGTTCCTAACCGCCTGGACATAATCATTGGTGAATTTTTCTGAAGAAACATATAAAATTTTATCGGTTTTTTTGGCCAACTCATGGCCGATAGCTTGTAGCAAGTGGGTTTTGCCAAGCCCTACTCCGCCATAAATAAAAAGCGGATTATAAGCATGCCCCGGATTAGCGGCTACGGCCTGGCAAGCCGCATGAGCTAACTCGTTATTTCTACCGACAATAAAGCTGTCAAATATGTAGCGGTTGTTAAGGCCAAAACGGTTAACAGTTTTTGGCTTATTTTCAACAATATTTTCAGCTTTTATCCTTTTTATAAATCTATCGGGCGATAATTCTTTTTTGGCTTCAACCTTGTATAAAATTTCTTTGATTTCTCCGGAGCCGGCGCTTTTAAAAGCATTGGCGATTTCTCTGTGATATTCTTTTTCCAGCCAAGCCTTGGTAAAAGTGTTGGGCACGCAGATAATAGCCGGGCCGTTTTCCAGGGAAGAAATCGAAGTGTTTTTAAACCAAGTGGTAAAATTAGCCCATGTTTAAAAGCTGTGAATAAATGGTGGAAAAAAATATATTGGCGTTTTATTTTAAAAATCAGCATAATAATATTTTTTTGTTTGACTTTAAAAAATTAAAATGTTATGTTTTATTTGAGCTAAAATCATATTTATTTTTTAATTTTTTATTCATCCTGTCAAATGGCGCTTGGCGCTAAGTTTCGCCGGGGGCGAAATTGTTTGGCAGGGTAAATTATATTTATGCCAAAAAGAACTTATCAGCCAAACAAAAAAAGAGCTAAGAAAAAACACGGTTTTAGAAAAAGAATGCAGACGAAAAATGGCCGCAACGTTATTAAAAGAAGAAGAGCTAAGGGCAGAAAAAAATTATCAAAGTAAAGCCATTGATGGCAGTTTCATTTATATTTGATAATTATGCTGGCAAAACAAAGCCGCTTAGCCAAAGACAAAGATTTTAAAAAAGTATTTAAGGGTGGCAAACTCTTTTACTCTAGAATTTTCGTATTAAAAATTTTAGCTAATGGGCTAAAAAATAATCGTTATGGCTTTGTAATTAGTTCTAAAGTCAGCAAAAAATCAGTTGAAAGGAATAAGTTAAAAAGACAATTCAAAGAGGTTGTTAAAGAGTTTGATAAGAATCTTGTTTTAGGGCTTGATTTGGTTGTTATAGTTTCTCCGACCGCGAAAAACTGCGCGTATAAGCTTATAAAAAGCGAATTGCTAAGGGCATTTTCCACATTAAAATTATTTAAGCCGGGGAAATAACATGTTTAAATTTTATCCGCGCTATATTACGGTAAAAATTTTAAAAATTTATCAAAAAACGATTTCTTTTGATCATGGTATTTTTAAATTTTTATATCCCCAAGGTTTTTGCCGTTTTTATCCAACCTGTTCTAATTATGCCGTAGAGGCGATAGAAAAATACGGCCTTATTAAAGGCGGAATTAAGGCGGTTTGGAGGGTTTTACGCTGCAACCCGTTTAATTCCGGGGGTTTTGACCCTTTAAAATAATTTATGTCTGAAATTTTTAACATTATTTTTTATCAGCCCATACTTAATCTTTTGGTTTTTTTATATAATTCGGGCGGGTTTAAGCGGCCAGTCGCTTGAATTGGTTTATTCTTTTATCCATCGCCCGGAATTTATCAACACTACTTCTTTGGGTTTTATTAATTTGGCCGAGCGTAATGTTGTCCTAGCCATTTTGGCCGGTTTAGCCCAATTTTGGCAGGCGAAAATGATGACTACAAAGCGGCCTGAAGTGCGTGGCGAAGGCGCCAAAGATGAAGATATGATGGCTATTATGAACAAACAAATGCTTTACATAATGCCGGCCCTAACCGTTTTTATTGGTTTATCTTTCCCCGGCGGCTTGGCGCTTTATTGGTTGGTTACTACCATTCTGACTGCGTTGCAGCAGTTATATTTATTTAAGCAGAAAGAGAAAATATAAAAAACAACTTCCATGCCGGAAGTTGTTTTCATTATGTTATTTTAAAATTTTCTATTTTTTCCTACGATTACGTTTAAACATTTTTTAACAACCGTAATTTCGGCTGGCGCCGCTAAAGCAATTGAGCCGTCTAAAATCAGATGGCTTTTTAAATTATGAATTGTAATTTTTTTAATTTTAAAAATTGATTGGTGAATTTGCCTGGTAAAAATTTTATTATTATTATGAGTATTGATAACTAATTCTAAAAAACCATCGTCGGGAGAAAATTTTACTTTGAGCGGTAAATTAATTTGTCCCCCCGGTAAATTAAAAATATAAATTAAGCCTTTTTCCGCGGTTTCAATAGTATAATTTTTATTCATGTCAATTACCGTGTTTTGATTATTAATGCTAATATTAGATAAAAAATAAGTTTGATTGGCTAAACCCAAATCTATTTTAGCCAGTAATCTAGCCGATAATATTTCGCAAGCCGCTTCAATTGATTCAATGCCAAGGCTTTTAGCAATGTCATTATTATCTTCGCCAATCGGTATAATGCCTAAAGGGACATCGTCGCCGGCCAGAGAGTTTATGATTTGGTTGACGGTTTTATTATTGC
>JACQYU010000097.1 GCA_016208065.1 Candidatus Falkowiibacteriota bacterium
AGGCCGAACCAAATTGATCATATTGGGATCGTTTTTTAGAGTCGCTTAAAACTTGATAAGCTTCGTTAAGCTCCTTGAATTTAGCCTCATCGCCGCTTTTTTTATCCGGATGATGCTCATGCGCTAATTTACGAAAAGCTTTTTTTATTTCTTCCGGCGAAGCGCCCTTGTCCACGCCTAAAACTTTATAATAATCCTTATTCATAATATTACTCCTTCTCCTTGATAAGGAGAGGGTTGGGGTGAGGTCTGGTTTCTAATTCACTTTCTCTTTTTTCACATTGACTATTTATTTAAGTTAAAACACCGTCAATCTCATAATAAATGTCAAAGTTGATAAACCTAATTATTTTAACACCAAACCGATTAATAAAATTTTCTTTTTCAATATCTTCTTTTATTTCAATTTTATTGCCATGAGTTGCTCCATCAACTTCAATGCCTAATTTAACTTTCGGACAATAAAAATCAAGCACATATCTGCCGACGCTGTATTGTCTTCTAAATTTATATTTTAGTTGTTTATTTCTAATTTTATTCCACAACACTTTTTCAGCGGGAATATCTTGCTGTCTTAATTTTTTTCTTATGCTTTTTAGACAAGGCTGATTATAAACTAAATTGTTTTTCACCTTTTCCATGCCACCTCCCCTAACCCCTCCTTAGCAAGGAGGGGTATAATTTATTTTACTTTTTTTCCGTAAATTCGCCTTCAATCGGCCCTTCCTCTTTTTTCGGTTCACCGGCGCCAGCATCACCGCCAGACTGCTTGTCCGCCGAAGCTTCGGCGGAGGCGGACTGATACATAGCCGCGCCGATTTTTTGCGCGACAGTATTCAATTCATCAAGTTTCTTTTTTGTATTGTCGTAATTATCACTATCTTTAGCTTTCTTTAAGTCTTCAATTTTATCCTGCAATTCTTTTAAATCTTCCGGTTTTATTTTATCGCCCGTATCTTTAATTAATTTTTCCGTCTGGAAAATAACCGCCTCGGCTTGATTTTTTATTTATATATGTTCTCTTTTCTTTTTGTCTTCTTCGGCGTGAAGCTCGGCGTCTTTTTTCATTTTTTCAACCTCATCCTTGCTTAAGCCGGAAGAAGCCGTTATGGTAATCTTCTGCTCTTTGTTAGTTGCCTTGTCTTTGGCCTTAACATTCAATATGCCGTTGGCGTCTATGTCAAAGCTTACTTCAACCTGCGGTACGCCGCGCGGGGCCGTTGGTATGCCGTCTAAAATAAACCTGCCTAAAGTTTTATTATCAGCCGCCATGGGCCGTTCGCCCTGAAGCACATGGATTTCCACGCTGGTCTGGCCGTCGGCCGCGGTGGAAAAAATCTGGGACTTTGAAGTCGGAATCGTAGTATTCCTTTCAATCAAAGGCGTAGCTACGCCGCCCAAGGTTTCGATGCCCAAGGTTAAAGGCGTAACATCTAAAAGCAAAACATCTTTAACATCGCCCTGAAGCACGCCGGCCTGCACAGCCGCGCCTAAAGCTACGACTTCATCCGGATTAACGGTTAGATTCGGCTCTTTGCCGAAAAACTCCTTAACCTTTTTCTGGACCAAACGGCTGATTGATTTCCGTTTCCATGGTAGTGGAAAGTTCAATTTTAGCTTTTTCCGCGGCTTCTTTAATTCTTTGGAGCGACAAAGTGTCTTTGGATAAATCAATGCCATGATCTTTTCTAAATTCTTCAATTATCCAATTTATAATCCTTTGGTCAAAATCTTCGCCGCCTAAGTGAGTATCGCCGTTGGTTGATTTAACTTCAACCGTATCGGCGCTAACGTCAAGTATGGAAATATCGAAAGTTCCGCCGCCTAAATCGTAGACCGCGATCTGCTCGCCTTTCTTTTTTTCAAAACCGTAGGCGAGCGCCGCGGCCGTAGGCTCGTTAATAATGCGCTTAACGTCAAGCCCGGCGATTTTACCGGCGTCTTTAGTGGCTTGTCTTTGCGAATCGTCAAAATAAGCCGGCACGGTAATAATCGCTTCAGTGATTTTTTCGCCCAGCTTAGCTTCGGCATCAGCTTTTAATTTAGATAAAATCATGGCCGAGATTTCTTGCGGCGTGTATTCCTTATCGGACATTTTTATTTTAACGCCGCCATTAGCCTTAACTATTTTATAGGGCGAAATTTTAATGTCGCGCTGGACTTCGTCGGATTCAAAACTGCGGCCGATTAAGCGTTTAACCGCGTAAACCGTATTTTCCGGATTGGTTACGGCCTGCCGTTTAGCGGTCTGGCCGACTAATCTTTCGCCGTTTTTAGAAATCGCCACGATTGAAGGCGTAGTCCGGTTGCCTTCGGCGTTTTCTAAAATTTTCGGCTGGCCGCCTTCAATAATGGCCATGGCCGAATTGGTTGTTCCTAAATCAATGCCTAGAATTTTTGTCATATTGTTTTATACTGTCATCGCAAGAAATTTTACCCCCTTTAACAAAGGGGGCTGGGGGATTCAATCTACCCATTCATCTCAATGACAAAATTAATTGTTAATT
>JACQYU010000084.1 GCA_016208065.1 Candidatus Falkowiibacteriota bacterium
AGTGGTTTTTATAGTGGTTATTTTCGGCTTGTTTTTTAAATCTATAATTAAATTAGTGCCGCGCGGCATCCAGAATGTCGTTGAAGCGGCCATAGAAATGCTCTTGGATGTTTTTGATTCGGTGACCGGATCGCGCCAAAAAACTTTAAAATATTTCCCTTTTGTTTTAAGCTTTTTTGTTTTTATTTTAATGAATAATTGGCTTGGTTTATTGCCCGGCGTCGGTTCAATCGGGCAGGTGGTTTCCGAACACGGCGAAAAAGTTTTTATTCCGTTCTCTCGCGGCGGCACGGCTGATTTAAATACAACTTTAGCCTTAGCGACTATCGGCGTGGTTTTTAGCCATATTTTTTCCGTCAGCGCTTTAGGTTTTTGGAAATATATCAATAAGTTCATTAATTTTAAAGCTTTAATTGAAATACCTAAAAAGATCATAAAAGAGCCGACTATTTTAATAGTCAATCCGATTAAAGCTTTTGTCGGTTTTATAGAAATTGTCGGCGAAGCCGCTAAGGTGGCCAGCTTGTCTTTTCGTTTATTCGGCAATATTTTCGCCGGCGAGGTATTACTCGCTTCCATGGCGGCCATCTTGGCTTTCGGCTTGCCGATCCCGTTTATGTTTTTAGAAATTATCGTCGGCTTAATCCAGGCTTTTATTTTTTCAATTTTGATTTTAGCTTATATAACCATGAATACGGCGGAAGAGCATTAAAAGAGAAATTTATAATTAATATATTATTAAATATTGGAAGCTGGATTGGCAATTTGCGATTTTTATATATTCTCAAATTACCAATTACCAACTGCCAATTACCAATTTATGGAAAATGTAATGTTAGCTAAAGCCTTAGCTATCGGCATCGGTTCAATCGGGCCGGCCCTAGGCATCGGTTTTATCGGCGCTAAAGCTATGGAAGCGATCGGACGCAACCCGGAAGCGGCCGGAAAAATTTTAGTTCCCATGCTGCTCGCGGCCGCGTTTGCCGAAGCCGTGGCGATTTATGCTTTGGTTATCGCTTTTAGCATTAAGTAAACTATTAATAGTATTACGGATTGCTCCGGATATAAATCTCCGGAGTAATGGTAAAATTATTAATATATCAACAAATCTACGAATCCGCTACAAATAATACAAATTCTATTCGTGATATTAGTAGCTGATTTGTAGATTAGTGGTAATTTAAAGATTTAATTTATATCATATGGAGTCACTTATTGAAACATTTCACGTTGATTGGCGGTTATTTATCGCCCAAGTTGTAAATTTTGCCATAGTGTTTTCCGTTTTATATTGGTTTGCTTTTAAGCCATTGGCAAAAGTTATGGCCGACAGATCGGATAAAATCGCCAAAGGCTTAGATGACGCGAAAAGGGTTGAGGAAAAATTATCCGAGACGCAGGCGGAATTCAATAAAGCCATGGCCGAAGCCAAAAAACAAGCTAACGCGATATTGGAAAAGGCCGCGGCTGACGCTGACGCGCGCAAGCAGGAAATGATAAAAAGCGCCAAAGAAGAAATCGGCCAAATTATTAATCAGGAGAAGCAGAAAATGCAGACGGAAAAAGCGGCCACCCTAAAAGAAATTAAAAAAGAAGTCGCGGATCTAGTTATCTTGGCTGTGGAAAAAGTTTTAGGGGAGGAAATGGATGAAAAAAAGGACAGGGAAATAATCAGAAGAGTTACTAAAGGCTAGAGCGTTTAAAGAGTTCCTTAATCCACGAATCTACAAATCAGCTACAAATTTACAAATATTATTCGTGATATTCGTGGTGGATTCGTAGATTTGTAGGAGGGGGACATTTAAATATATAAAAATGAAAATAAGTCCCAAACAATTTGCTTTAAGCTTATATGAAGCGGTTGACGGAAAATCATCCAGCCAGGTTAAAGCTGTTATTGAAAAATTTGTTGAAATCTTAGCCGGGAAAAACATGCTGGCTAAAGCGGATAAAATAGCGGTTGAATTTATAAAAATTTGGAATGAAAAGCGCGGCATAGTAGAAGCGCAAGCCGCGAGCGCCAACAACCTTGATAAAGCGAATATTAAATTACTAAAAGATTATATTGCTGAATTATCAAGCGCCAAGGAAGTTATGCTAAGCGAAAAGATTGATAAAGCCATTTTGGGCGGGGTAATAATAAAATACGGCGACAGGGTAGTTGACGGAAGCTTGAAAACATCTCTAAATGATTTAAAAGAGAAATTAGTTAAATAATTTTCAATTTACAATTTTCAATTTTCAATGAATTAATTTTTAAATTTAGAAATTGAAACATTAAAGCATTGTTTAGAAATTAAAAATTTTAATATTTATGAGCACTACAAAAGATTTTATTGTTGAACAACTTAAAGAACAGATCGCCGGCTTTAAGGCCGGGGCTAAGCATGAAACCGTCGGCCGGGTAATTGAAATCGGCGACGGTATTGCCAGAATTGAGGGAATTTCCGAGGTTATGATGTCGGAGATGCTTGAATTTCGCACTAACAAAGGCTCGGTTTACGGATTGGCTTTAAATTTAGAAGAAGACCGGGTCGGCGCGATTATTTTAGGCGATTATCTTGGCATTAAAGAAGGCGATGAAGTTAAATGCTTGAATAAAATTTTAGAAGTGCCGGTTGGCAGCGGCGTAATCGGGCGCGTAGTTGATCCTTTAGGCGCGCCGCTTGACGGTAAAGGCGAAATTCAGGCCGATAAATTTTATCCGGTGGAAAAAATCGCTCCGGGCGTAATTACCCGCGAATCGGTTAGAGAGCCGGTGCAAACCGGCATTAAAGCCATTGACGCGATTATCCCGATTGGCCGCGGCCAAAGAGAATTGATTATCGGCGACCGCCAGATCGGCAAAAGCGCTATTGCCATTGACGCGATTATAAACCAAAAAGGCCAGAATATGATTTGTATCTATGTTGCAGTGGGGCAGAAAGAATCCAAAATAGCGCGTATTGTAGCGGAACTGGAAAAGCGCGGCGCAATGGAATATACCGCGGTTGTTTTGGCGGGAGCATCTGATCCGGCGCCTTTCTCTTACATTGCTCCTTATTCTGGTTGTACACTTGGCGAATATTTTATGG
>JACQYU010000085.1 GCA_016208065.1 Candidatus Falkowiibacteriota bacterium
CCAAATATGAATTTTATATAAAATTAATGATTGATGGGGTTTCGTCTGATCCGTTTTCCGCCCGCGGCCGAGCCCCTTTAACCGAAGAAGAAAAAACCGGCAATAAAGATAAAGTGATTAAGGTTTCTCGCGAAAGGTATGCTAAGCAGAGATTAGCGGTTGAAGAAAAAATTAACCGCTGGCACTCTAACAATGAAGACGCGGAAGAAAAAATTGAAAAAAGGCCGGGACAAAGGGAGCTTAAAGAAGCGCCAAGCCGACAGTTTACAGCGCCTAAAGAAGCGTTAAAATTTTTTTCTTCGCCGGCTAGCAATAGGAATATTGCCGTTAGCCCAAAGCCGGAAAATCCTAAGCAAGCGGAGCCTGATAAATATAATTATATTTGCAGCCGATGCTCTAAGCCTACGCGGGTTTCTTTTGTGCCTGACGGGATAAGGCCGATCTTTTGCAAAGATTGCTTAAGCTTAGCTAAGCAAGAAAAAAAACAAGAGATAGAAAACAGGCTAGAAGCTAAAAAACGAGAATTAGGCGCCATTTCGGCTAAATTTACGCCCGCGGCCAAGGAGAATTTTACCGAGGCTAAAGCCGCTCCGGCCATTAGTTTAAGCCGGGCGATTAAAAGCGGTCCGGTTAACTTTCATGGGAAAAAGATTGAGGCTAGGCGTGATAATTTTAAAACAACAAATTCCGAAAAAGCGAATCAGGCCGAAGCCGTAATAAAAGAAGATGAAGAGATAACTTTAAGACATGAATAGCCGCCCTTTACCAGACGAAACGGTGTGACAATAAGAGCGGTTTTAATATTATGGATAGAATTATAAATTATTCTTTTTTAAGCCTTGATACGCTTTATGACCATTACCCGCCTTTAAATGATACTGCCATTAATGATTATCAGCTAGTTACCGTAGTTTGGAATATTTTTTTAGTTTTACTGCCACTAATTTTTTACATGGGGCTGAAGTCATATTGGTTTCGCACCGGCTTAATGAAATTTAATCAAAAGATGGCCGCGGCTGTTATTTTTATTTTTTGGCTGTTGTTTTTTCCAAATACAGCTTATATTATTACTGACATCAGGCATCTTTTAAATTATTGCCCGATTGATTCGCCGAATAATGTTTGCTCCGCCAACGCCTGGATGATCATTGTTTTTTTTGTTTATTCAGTTTTTGGCTGGGTTTCTTTTTATTACATCTTAAAATTAATGTCTGATTTGGCCAATAAGATATTTAGTAAATTAAGGCCTGATTTTTTCGCCGCTTTAATCATTCCCATAGCTTCTTTGGGGGTATTGCTAGGCTTATTAAATCGTTTTAACAGCTGGGACGCTTTTCTTTGCCCGGTTTGGCTTTTGCGGGTATTTTCAGTTTATTTTTTAGACATAAATTATTTTATGGATTGGCTTATTTTTACCTTTTTCCTCTATTTGCTATATTTTTTCGGCGATGTTATATTCAAAAAAATAGGCGCGAGCGGTACGAACAATAAACACGAAGCAGGTGAATGATCTTTTCGCCTTTTTCTTTTGTTTTTATGCAATATCTGAAAATAAGCAAAGCAACTGATTTAACCTATGCTAAAGACAGGAGGCTTTACCGCCTTTTGGAAATTTTACCGGGTTTTTTATCATGGGCCACTTTAATTATTTTATTGGCATTCTCAGCTATCAAACCGGTTTGGGTAGCTTATTTCATTATTGCTTTTGATGTCTATTGGCTGCTATTAGTAATCTATTTGGGCATAAATCTTTTTGCCGCTTATTTGGCCATGAAAAAAAATATCAAAATTGATTGGCGAAAAAAATGCGAAGAATTGCCTGCCTGTCCGGCAGGCCGCCCGCCCGCCAAAATTAATAACTTAAGATGGCAAGATATTATTCATCTGGTAATTTTTCCGACTTACAATGAAAGTTTGGAAGTTATCAGGCCAAGCTTTGAGGCTTTAATTCAAGACGGCTACCCGACCGATAAAATAATCATGGTTTTAGCCATTGAAGCAAGGGCGGGCGGCGAGGCTGAAGAAAGGGCGCGGACAATTGAGCGTGAATTTGCCGATAAATTCAAACATTTTTTAATAACCGTTCATCCGGACAACGTAGCCGGAGAAATTAAGGGTAAGGGCGCGAACCAGGCTTTCGCGGCCAGGCAGGTCAAGCGGGAAATTATTGACAAATTAAACTATGATTATGATAAAATTTTAATCAGTGTTTTTGACATGGATACGGTTGTTATGCCGGGCTATTTCTATTGTTTAACCTATAAATTTTTAACTGTTGAAGATCCTTATCGCGCCAGCTATCAGCCTATTCCGGTTTACCATAACAATATCTGGCAAGCGCCTTTTTTCGCGCGCGTCGCGGCCGCTTCCAACACTTTTTGGCAGATGATGCAGCAGATCAGGCAGGAAAAGCTGGCGACTTATTCTTCGCATTCCATGACTTGGCGGGCTTTAGTGGAGATTGATTTTTGGTCGACCAATATGGTAAGTGAAGACTCGCGTGTCTTTTGGCATTGCTATTTATATTATAAAGGCGATTATCGGGTTGAACCTTTATATTTTCCGGTTTCTATGGATGTTTGCATGGATGAAACTATAGTACGCACCATGAAAAATTTATATAAACAGCAAAGGCGCTGGGGCTGGGGCGTGGAAAATTTATCCTATTTAATTTTTAATACCATAAAAGAAAGAAAAATTCTGCCTGTTGGAAAAATGATTAATAAAATACTGATTCAGCTTTATGGCTTTAATTCTTGGGCGACCAATGCTTTAATTATCGGCGTTATCGGCTGGATGCCCATGATTTTAGGCGGCGATCGTTTTAACATAACCGTTTTATCGAGCAATTTACCGGTAGTCTCGCGAACTTTAATGACCGTGGCAATGATCGGCATGATTTTTTCCGCTATTATTTCTTCCATGCTATTGCCTAAGCGGCCGGTCAAATACGGTTTTTTAAAAAGTTTGAGCATGGTATTGCAATGGCTGATTCTGCCGGTCAGCATTATATTTTTCGGCGCCATACCGGGCTTGGACGCTCAAACCAGGTTAATGTTCGGCAAATATATGGGTTTCTGGGTAACGCCTAAGGCGAGAAAGGGTTGAGGTTATTAAAAAATTTGTTATAATTAATAATATTATTAAATAATAATAAAAATAATATGATTGAAGGCGTAATAGTTAAAAGATTAATAAAAAATGAAGACGCGCGCGGCTGGCTGGCGGAATTTTACCGCCAAGACGAGACAGAATATCGGCCGGTTATGGCTTATATCAGCGTTACCAAGCCCGGAGTGGCGCGCGGGCCGCACGAGCATAAATTCCAAGCTGACGGTTTTGTTTTTGTCGGCCCCGGTAATTTTGAGGTGCATTTATGGGATAAGCGGGAGAATAGCCCGACTAACGGCGAATACCTGAAAATCCAAGCCGGAGAAAATAATCCGTCTTTAGTAGTCGTGCCGTTCGGCGTCGTGCACGGCTATAAAAATGTCTCAGACGTAGATGGCTGGTGCATAAATATGCCGGATAAATTATATCGCGGTGAAGGAAAAAAAGAAGAAGTTGACGAGGTAAGATGGGAGCAGGATGAAAATTCTCCGTATAAAATAGAATAATTTTTATTGTCATTGCGAGGAGCGTAGCGACGAAGCAATAACAGCGTTTCTATGTCTTGTATTTTTTGTAAAATAATTGCCGGAGAAATTCCCAGCTATAAAGTTTATGAAGATGATCGGATTTTAGCCATTTTGGATATTAATCCGGTTAATCCCGGCCATACTTTGGTAGTGCCAAAAAAACATTTTGTTAATATTGAAGAAGCTGACGAAGAAACATTATGCCAAGTTATTAAAACCGTTAAGAAGGTCGGCTTTAGCTTAAAAAATAATTTAGGCGCCCCGGGCTATAACGTGCAGGTTAATAACGATCCGGTGGCTGGCCAAGCGGTGCCGCATCTGCATTTTCATATAAC
>JACQYU010000086.1 GCA_016208065.1 Candidatus Falkowiibacteriota bacterium
ATTTTAAAAATAAATTTTAACTGAAACAAACAGCACAAAAAAGGGGGGGATAAATGAAAGAAGGTAAAACGATTCAAAAAGAATTGAAAAGCATGATAATGCTCGTTGAAGATGAAAGAACAGATAATGGTAATTTAATTATCAATGTTTTTGGAGATTGCGCTACTATAAGAGCGCAAGATCAAAAACATTTTCTCGTCGGGATTGCTTGGTTAAAAGAGAGGGGGTTCGAAAAAATCATTGGAACAAGCATGAACGGACACTTCGGAGCATTGCTGGAAATTGAGTAACGTTAAAAACAAAACTCCAAGGCGGAAAATCTGCAACCCAGATTTCCGCCTTATTTTTTTAAGCTGTTTAATTAATTTTTTCCAGTATAACAATCTCCCGCCAAACCTTCTGCTCTTCCCGGCCGTAAACTATGGTGTTTCTGGCGGTTAATTTTATAAAAATATTTTTTTGCAGATTTTCCGGAATAGGATTGATGATTTTAAGGCCATTAAGGTTTGGATGGATAGTTTTTTCTGAAATAGACATCCGTGAGATTGCTTCGCTCCCTCCGGTCGCTCGCAATGACAGGGGTATTTTCTGAAACACCGGCCAGACCATAATAATTTTGCCATTCGGCTTTAAAGTTTTATTAAATTCGTGCAAACTTTCAGAATATAATTTTTCCAATTCAAGTTTGATTTTTTTAATCTCAATTTTGCCTCGCTGCGGCCCTAAATAAGGTTCGGTGATAATAGCGTCAATTGAATTTGGCTGAATTTGTTTTGAAATTTGCGTCGCGTCAGAATGAAAAAGTTTAAAGCTTAAAGCAGAAAGTTTAAAGTTTGATTGAATCCATGTAGCGTTGGTTTTTGTATTTTGCAGAGCTTTTTCTGAAATGTCCGATCCGATAATTCGGCCATAGTCCATAAGCAGGGCTTCGGTAATAATCGTGCCTGAACCGCAAAACGGATCCAGAATAGTTTTGTCCGTATCAGCGCCGGATAAATTTATCATAATTTGCGCCAGTTTTGGCGGCAGCATGCCGGAATAGTCGTCGCGGGCCGGCCGGCCGTAATCGCGAAATGACAATTCTTTAAACGGCTGTACGGCCAGGGTTTTTCCCAAAAATAATTTTTTATTAAATTCAATCATGACGATTTCAGCGCCTCTGTCGGTAACTAATTTGTTTTGCTCCACCACTACGCTGGATAAAGTCGGCTCGCGGCTTATTACCCAGCGGCTGTTTATGCCCGATTGTTTAAGCAATTTTTTAAATTCCATGCCTAAGACTTTAAGATTAATTTTAGTCTTGCCATAAAAAGAAATGCCAAAATTAAATTTTGTTTCAATTTTTTCCGGCTGGCCGAAGGCAGAGATGGCTTTTAAAATATCTTTAGCGACAAGCGAGTCTAGCTCATTATGAATCAAGCCGAATTTTATGACGCCGCCGATTTTTTTAATAATCTTAGCCTTTATTTCATAATCAATTTCTAGGATCGCGATATTTTTTTGAATCAGAGAAAACTTGCCATGGCTAAAAATAGCCGCTAATTCGGCTAAAGATAAAGTTGGATTACTGCCTAAAATGAAAAAATATCGCATATTTATTTAAACCTTAGCATAAGAATTTAAGGCTTGCAATTTTTTTTAACTCATGATAGTATGGAAATACATTTTAATATAACCTTTCCCATATTTAATGGCTTAGGCCGTTAGATGGCCCTGTTTTTAGGCAGGGTTAAAGGTATTCTCAATAGTCCCATGATTGGCGATTTAAGCCGCGAGAATATCTTGGGATTTTTTAGTAAAAATTATGTCAAAAGTAAAATCAGGCGAGACGCCTCACTATGAATTGCTCTATATAATCTCCAATAAATTCAGCGAGGACGAAGTAAAGCCAATCATAGAAAAAGTTAACTCTTTTATTCTAAATAACCAGGGCAAAATAACCTTGGCTGAAGATTTAGGCAAAAAAAGGCTGGCTTATCCGATAAAAGGTTTTCGCTACGGTTATTATTTTTTAACCGAATTTGATTTAACCGGAGAAAGTTTAATCAACGTTGATCGCGCTTTACGCATGATGAACGAGGTTTTAAGGCATCAAATTATAACCAAAACGGTAAAAACCGCGGAGCAAATCGCCCAGGATAAAAAAATCGCTGAAAAAATCGCCGCCAGGAATATCAAAGAAGAAAAAGAAATTAAAGAAAAAATCAAAGAAACCGATAAAGAAAAAGTTGACTTAAAAGATTTGGATGAAAAACTTGATAAAATCTTGGAAACAAACGATTTATTATAAAACTTTGAAAACTTTTTCAAAAAAAGTTTTCAATACTTTCAAAAAATATAAGGTATCAAGTTAAAATTTAATAGCGGGCAAAGCCCTACGGCCATTAAATTTTAACTTGATATAATAATTAATTCTCCCGTTGCTTTTTATGGCCGGGACCCCCGCTTGTTCGGGATAAATTATTTTACGGCCTTTTGCCTTTAGCGGCGAAAGCCTAAGAAGAAAATTTATGAATTTAAACAAAGCCATGATCATCGGCAATTTAACTCGAGACCCGGAAATAAGGACTACGCCAACCGGGCAGACAGTAGCTTCATTTTCCGTCGCTACCAATTATGTCTGGACCGACCAGTCGGGCCAGAAGCGCGACAAAGCGGAATTTCATAATATTGTCGCCTGGAGGCGATTGGCTGAAATTTGCGGGCAATATTTAAAAAAGGGTTCAAAAATTTATCTTGAAGGCAGGATGCAAACTCGCGACTGGGTCGGCCAAGACGGCATTAAACGCTACCGTACGGAAATTATCGCTGAAAATATGATTATGCTGGATCGCGCCGGCGCCGGCTCGGGCGGTTCATTCAGCCGCCCGGAAGAGCCGCCGATGCCGCAGGAGCCGGTAATTGACGTTGAAGAAGCCGTTGGCATGGGCGATGGCAATACCAGCGAAGAAGAAATCAGAGTTGAAAACATACCATTTTAATAACGCCTAGAATAATTTATATGGAAGAAGCAATCAAAAAAGAAAAACAATGCCATTTTTGCGTTGATAACGTAAAAGATATTGACTATAAAGACGCTAACATGCTGCGCCGTTTCATAAATTCTTACGGTAAAATTTTACCCAAAAAAAGAACCGGCACCTGCTCAAAGCATCAGCGCAAATTAGCCATTTCCATTAAGCGCGCTCGAGTTATGGCTATTTTGCCCTTCATTAATAAATAACAGTTAATCAATTTCATGCTAAGCTTAAATGAAATTAAGATCGGCTCTTTGATTAAAATTGCCGATGAGCCTTACGCGGTTATAAAAGCCGACCACCATAAAATGGGGCGGGGCGGGGCGGTCTTAAAGACCAAACTAAAAAATTTGCTTAACGGCAATGTTGTAGAAAAAACTTATCAAGGCAATGATAAAGCCGAAGAAGCCGAGACCGAAACCAACAAGGCGAATTATTTATACAAAACCGAAAGCGAAGCCTATTTCATGAATAATGAAAGCTATGAGCAATTTAGCCTGCCTTTAGAGCAAATTGGCGATAAGCTGAAATTTTTAAAAGAAGGCACTGACGTGGACATATTGTATTTTCAAGGCAATCCGGCTTCATTGAAATTGCCGATTAAAATTTCTCTTAAGGTGATAAGTTCGCCTCCCGGAGTTAAAGGCAATTCGGCCGGCAATGTTACTAAAATAATTCAGCTTGAAACCGGAGCCGAAATCAGCGCGCCTATGTTTATAAACGAAGGCGATTTGGTGATAGTAAATACTGATACGGGCGAATATGTGAGTAGAGCGTAAAAAAGCAATAGATTAAAAAACAGAGGTTAAATCACCTCTGTTTTTTTGTAATCTATATGAGCAAGCTCGCTTAAATATTTAAAACAGTTTATTTTAAGCTTCAACTTCCTTCGCTTCCGCTTCCGATAATATTCTTTTTCTGATTTCTTTCATTAATTTTTTATCGGCGCGTAAAAATCTTTTGGCGTTTTCCCTGCCAACGCCCAATTTTATGTCGCCGTAGCTATAAGAATTGCCGGATTTATTAACTACATTATAAATTACGCCGGTGTCTAATAAATCGCCGGAGATGGAAATGCCCTCATTATACATAATGTCAAATTCGCAGGCTCTAAACGGCGCGGCCACTTTATTTTTTACCACCTTAGCCTTAACTCGGTTGCCGATGATTTTATCGCCTTGCTTAATCTGGGCCGCTCTTCTTACTTCAATTCTGACCGAAGAATAAAATTTTAAGGCTGTGCCGCCGGTGGTGGTTTCCGGGTTGCCGAAAAAGACGCCTATTTTCATTCTAATTTGGTTTATGAAAATTACCACGGTTTTGGTTTTGGAAATCGTGCCGGTTAATTTTCTTAAGGCCTGGCTCATTAGCCTGGCCTGCAGGCCCATATGAGAATCTCCCATATCGCCTTCAATTTCTTTTTGCGGCACCAAGGCGGCTACCGAATCAACAACTACAACGTCAACCGCGTTAGAGCGGACTAGGGTTTCCAATATTTCCAAAGCTTGTTCACCGGTATCAGGCTGGCTGATTAGCATTTCTTTGACGTTTATGCCTATTTTCGCCGCGTATTCCGGATCTAAGGCATGTTCGGCGTCAATAAAAGCGGCGATACCGCCCATCTTTTGCACTTCAGAAATAATATGCTGGGCTAAAGTAGTTTTACCGCTGGCTTCAGGGCCGAAAATTTCTATAATGCGGCCGCGCGGCACGCCATTTATGCCCAAAGCAATGTCTAAAGATAAGCAACCGGTCGGCACGGCGTCAACATCTGATTTTTTAGCGTCGCCAAATCTCATGATGGCGCCTTCTCCGTATTTTTCTTTAATTTGGTCTATAGCTGACTGCGCCGCCTGCATTTTTTCTTCATTTTCATTTTTTTCTTTATCGGTCTTAGTTTTATTGTCCATATTAGTTATTTTATAAATTAAAAGAGGTTTATAATAAACCCCCTTGTTATCTATATAATAAACTATTTTAAGCCGGTTGGCAATTATGCGCTTTTTTATAAAAGGGGCGATTAGTATGCTATTCATCTTTGACTAAAATTTGCCTGATAATCGTATTGCCTCGGCCATATTTTTTATTAGCGGTTATAGTTATGATATTAATGCCATCTTTTAAGCTGATAATTTGAGAAAAATTGCCGTTTTTATCAGTTAAGACGGTTTGGCCGTTAATCATTAGCCTGGCTTCAGCTTCAGTCTGGCCGACAATTTGCAAAGAGTTTTCATTTGTATTTAAGTCGGCCAGGGGGCTGGCTATGGTTAGCATCGGCGGTGAAATTATTTTATTAACGCGATAGCCCAGGTAAACAAAACAAACGCAAATAGTTAAAAAAATTAAGGCATTTTTTAAAATTTTAGGCATGGCTAAAAGGTAGTATTTTTTTATCACTTGTTTAGAAAATAATTCTTTATGTTTTTTCGGTTCTAAAATGCTAATTTCTGTTTCAAAGTCTAAGGCCAGTTTTTTATAGGCTAAACCTAAAAAAAGCGCGTATTCGCGCAAAAAATTTTTTCCGTAAACTCCGCTAGGCAATTTTTTATACTCTCCTTTTTCCAGGGCCGCTAAATATTTTTCGTTAATATTCAATTTTTTGGCGATTTGGGAGAGTTTTAACTTTTTGGCTTGCCTGGAACTGCGGAGTTGTTCGGAAACGGTCTCACTGTCCAGATAGATTTTGTTGGATTTAAATAATGACATTGAAGATATTAATGAAGATTATCAGTTCTATTCCATTGGTTTTCGGTCGGAGTTGGCATGCCATACTGAACCCAGTTTATGCCCAGGGACTTAAAGACAAAATAAATTATTGTATAGCTGGTAAAAACAATAGCTAGGCCGATGACCGCGCCAATTAAAGTTTGCTTGCCGCGCGTCACCCATTCTTGATTGCCGGCCGACAGCATCATCATTAACCCGCCGGCTATAAAAGCGAGTAGCGCTAGAGAGCCGACGATGCCAAGAATAAAAGTTGATATTTTTATGGCGGTGCTAGTCATGTCATTTAAAGAGTAGTTGCCGCAATTTCCATTCGGTCCTTTTTCGTAACCTTGGGGGCATGCACTACCGCTTCCAGTCTCTGTGTCTGGTAAAATACCCTCTACTGCGCTTACCGTTAAAACGCCAATAGTAAAAATATTAGTCAGTAGTATTAGTATAATTGAAATTTTAAATATTTTTAACATTTGTTTTTCTGTCATCGCGAGCTTCTGAAAGAAGCGAAGCAATCTCCGGTCAAAATATTCTAAGTATATTAAAGGATATAATTCTGGTTATGGAGCCAGAGATTGCTTCGTCGCCCCGCGAACGCGGGGCTTCTCGCAATGACAATAATAATATAATTATTGCGTCGGATTAACCGTTTGCTGGACTTTACTGGCCGCTAAATTAATCACGTTTTCTATTTTTTCTTGAATTAACACCGTATCAATCATGTCGGCGAATATTTTTTCCATAGCGTTTGAATCAGCGCCTTTATACCAGCTTTTGGCTGTTAAAATCTGTTCGGCAAAAACGCCTATATCTAAATCGTCAATTTGTTCATTGACCAAAGCGCGTAAAGCCGTAGGCTTTTTAGCTTTAGACAAATAGGTCTTAACTTGATCGGCCGTGGCCGCGAACTGAACGAAATCCCAGGCCTCATTGGCATATTTGCTTTTATTGGAAACGGTTTCTATCCAATAGTTGGCGAAATTAACGGGCGTATTGCCTTCAATTTGCGGCAATTTAGTTATGCCGAAATTAAGTTTTGGCGCTTGAGCTTTTATCGTGGGCAGGTGATACGAATAGCCGAACATAATGCCTAATTTTCCCTGAGTGAACATATTTAGAGAATTGTCCAGTTCTTTGTTCCAGGAATAGACTTCTTTAGCCGGATTGGAAAAGTCGGAATAAAAACGCAAAGCTTCCAAGCCGGGGTTATATTTTTGGTCTTTAAAGGTTATTGGAATTCTATTAAATAATACTTGCCCGCCCTCATCCATCATTACTGAGCCGTTTTGCATCATTAATATTGATAAAATATCACTATAGCGTTCAATGTTATTTGTCCCGCCAAGCGCCGCGCCCGACTGGATAATTTCTCCTTTATCGTTTTGCTTAGTCATTTTTTTAACATCTTGCTGAAAGGTATTATTCCAATAGGCTGGCGGTTCGGCTATGCCGGCGTTATTAAATAAATCTTTATTATAATACATAGCCAAAGTATCGACGGATAATGGCAGGCCGTAAATTTTTTGCTCATATTGATTAGTTTTTTTATCCAAAGTTGGAATAACCACATCTTGATAAACCGCATCAACAAAGTTATTTTTTATATCATTCAGCCCCGGGCTCTTCGCGGTTCTTAATTCCGGAATAATTTCTTTTTTTATGGCGCCGCGCTCTA
>JACQYU010000087.1 GCA_016208065.1 Candidatus Falkowiibacteriota bacterium
GCTAACCAGGAAAAGAGCGGAGCCATATTAACGCCAAAAATGGTTATCGCCAGCGGCCCAAAAAATATTTCCGCCATTAACAATAATAAAGCGGCAACAAGCGCAACAACAAATAACAATATTATCGCCGACAGATACAATATACCGAATATAAAAATTATGGAATAATTAACTCCCTTTTTGCTTTCGCTAAAAATCTTTTCCTCTTCCCTGCTGATTGCTTTTTCCATTTCATTCCCCCTTTATAATTTGGAAGTTAAAAGAACGAAAAATATTATGATTTTTATAAACTGTGGGTGATGCTGGGCTCGAACCAGCGGCCTCGTCGATGTGAACGACGCACTCTAGCCAACTGAGCTAATCACCCATAAATTTAACGGGGTAAGAACGGAACGCCCTGCCTGCCGGCCAGCCTATCCGGCAGGCAGGCAGGTCTAACCAACTGAGCCATGCGTCCTAATTATTTTACCGCTTTATCCAAAGCTTGATTAACCAATTTATCGGCTAATTCGTTCTTTTCCCGCCTAATATGCTTAAAAACAATTTTTTTAAAACCTAATGAAATATTATACGCTTGAACGAATAAGGGCGCAAGCTGCTTATCTTTAACCCTATATTCGCGGTTTAACTGCTTTACTACCAGTTCAGAATCCAAAAAAACTTCTAATTCTAAGGCGCCTAAATTCTTGGCCTTAGTTAAGCCGGCGATTAGCGCCTTATATTCGGCCTGATTATTCGTCGCCTCGCCGATGCACTCGGAAATTTCCGCTATCACACCACCCCTTTCATCAAAAATAACCGCTCCGATGCCGGCCGGACCGGGGTTGCCGCGCGCGCCGCCGTCGGTAAAAATTGTCAGTTTATTGTATTTCATAATAGTAAATATTGTAAAATGTAAAGTTAATAAATTCTAAATTCTAAACCCTAATATCTAAACTCTAAACAAATCCAAAATTATAAATTCAAATATTATAAACAAAAGGCAATTAGCATTCGTTTTGAATTTAAAATTTTAAGCATTAGAATTTGTTTAGCCTGCCTGCCGGCAGGCAGGGATTTAGGATTTAGATATTAGAATTTTGCAATTTAAACTGTCATTCCTGTCTACCGGCCAGCCTGTCCGGCAGGCAGGCAGGCAGGCAGGTTTATTTTTGATTTTTAAACTTTAAATTATCGCATTCTTTATATCAACAATTTTCATCTGCGCCGCGCGCCGGCCGTTAAATTCATTAAATTCCAAACAATAAACCGCGTCAACCTTGTCCCCTATTTTAAACTCCTTTAACTTTTCCGCTTGAGAAAAAGCCACGGCCCAAATCGGGCCGAATCTGAATTTAATATGCTGGGCGTTGGCTCCCATATTAATTTTATCCATTATTTGCATGCCCTTGCTTAAAAATTTAGGCTTATCATTATCTTCGCCGAACGGCTCGAATTTTTCCAGCTCTTCTAGCAATTCATCATTGATATCCGACAAATCAATTTCCGCTTCAATTAAAATTTTCTGGGCCAGTTCAATTTCCGCCAAAGCTTTACCGGCTATTTTTTTCATTTCTTTGGAAAATTTTTCCAAAGCTTCCGCTCTCTTTAAAGTAAAGCCGCAAGCCGCCGCGTGGCCGCCGAATTTTTCCAAATGCCGGCCGGCTTGCTCAATCGCTTTCATAATATTAAATTCATCTATGCTTCTGCCCGAACCCTTAATCTCGTTTTTTATTTTAGTAATCACTAAAACCGGCCGGCCGTAAGCTTCGCATAAGCGCCCGGCCACCAGGCCGACTACGCCTTCCGGCCAGCTTTCAGCCGAAGCATCGGCAATATTAGGCGAGCAAACTATTAATATTTTATCGCCCAGCATTTTTTCCTCAACAACTTTCCGGCAATAGGCGGTTATGGCTTCGGTTATTTTCTGCCTTTCGCCGTTTTTTATATTTAATTTTTTAGCAATAGCTTCCGCTTCATTTTTATCTTTAGTTATTAAAAGCTCATAAGCGGTGTTGGCGTGGTCTAGTCGGCCGGCGGAATTCAATCTCGGAGAAATCTGCCAGCCGATATGAAAAGAATTTATTTTTTTATTTGAATTGCCGTTGGTTTGCGCGATTTTTACCAGCTCGGCTATGCCAAGGCGCTTCCGCCGGTTGATTATTTTTAAGCCAAGGCTTACCAAGGTTCTATTTTCGCCGAGCAGGCTTACCATATCGGCGACCGTGCCGATAGCTACCAAGTCCAAAACTTTTTCCGCTAATTTATTTTTTAATTGTTCGTCTAGCTTAGAAAGCTTGATTAAGCCTTGGGCGAATTTAAAAGCCACGCCCACGCCGGCTAAATCCTTATAAGCATAATTTTCGGCTTTAGGATTAATAATTAAGCAATCCGGCCAATCGCTTTTTTCCGCCGGCGGCTCATGATGATCGGTAATAATTATATCCAGGCCCAAATTTTTAGCGTAAGCTACTTCTTCTTTATTGCGGATGCCGTTATCCACCGTAATTACAAGCTTGGCGCCGATTTTAATTAATTCAGCTATGGCTTTTTTATTTAAGCCATAGCCTTCCGAGGCCCGGCCCGGGATATAGACGGTTGTCTTAGCTTTAAAAATATTCAAAATTTCAATTAAGACAGCGGTGGCCGTTACTCCGTCAGCGTCATAATCGCCGTAAATTACTATTAGGTTTTGCTCTTTAATATGCTTAATCGCTAAAGACGCGGCCGCCTCCATGTTTTTAAATAAAAACGGGTCAGACAAGCTTATTTTATCCGGCTCAAAAAATAATTCAATGTCTTGTTTTTTAATTAATCTTCTATTAAAAAGCCGCTGAAGTATAATTTTATTATATTCAGAGTTCTTTTTGATAAAATCATCGCTGGCTATTGGCATCAGCTGCCATTTATTTTGCATAATTTTTGCTTCGTAAATCTGTCGTATTTCATTTCGCTACGCGAGATCTGGCGTAGCCAGACAAATACGCTGCAAATTTACAAATACTAAATTAACCTTTGCTTTATATTCGTAATATTCGTAGCGGATTTGTTAATTTGTGGATTTAAAAAAATACGCCCACAGTCCAAGCCAGCATGGAAAAAATTACCATAATGCTGATAATGGTCCAAATCACTCTTTGAAAAGGTTTTTTCTTCATAATTTGATATTAAAAATAAAAGCGAGTGGATGATGATAAAATTTTCGCACGAGGACTGTTTGAGCCCGCCGACTTGGCGGGCGAGTTCCGAGAGGAGTAAATTTTGTCATCATCCGCGAAGCTCTAATGTCTAAAATAGTTTTATCTTTTTAACAGCTTAACAAAAGTATCGCTCGGAATTTCCACCCGGCCCTTGCCATGGGCTTCCATTCTCTTTTTGCCTTTTTTCTGTTTTTCCAATAATTTTCTTTTGCGCGAAACATCGCCGCCGTACAGTTTAGCCGTCACGTCTTTGCGCATGGCGGAAATTCTTTCGGCCGCGATAATTTTTCCGCCTACGGCCGCCTGCAATTTAACGGCAAACATCTGCTTAGGCAAAGTTTCTTTTAAAGTGTTAACCACTTCTTTGCCCCGCTTAAAAGCATCGTCCCTGTAAACTATCATAGCTAAGGCCTCAACCGCGTCTTCAGCCACTAAAATATCCATTTTTACCACATCCGCCCGCTTATAGCCGATAAATTCATAATTTATGGAAGCATAGCCGGAGCTAGCGCTTTTTATCTTATCATAAAAATCCGTTAAAATCGCGGCCATGGGAATTTCATAATGCAAAATCACCCGGCTCTCGTCAATATATTCGGTATTTTTATAAACGCCTCTTTTATCTTGGACTAAATTTAAAATCGCTCCGATATATTCTTTGGGCGCGATAATATCCAGACTGACCCACGGTTCTTCAATCCTATCTATTTTAGAAGGGTCGGGCAATTTTTGCGGACTGCGGATAATCGCATTATCGCCGTTTTTATCATAAACTTTATAGGCCACGCTGGGAATAGTAACCGTTAAGCTTAAATTATATTCCCGGCTTAAGCGCTCTTGAAAAATTTCTAAATGGAGTAGCCCTAAAAAGCCGCACCTAAAGCCAAAGCCTAAAGCCTCGGAATGCTCCGGTTCATAGATTAAGGCCGCGTCGTTTAATTTTAATTTGGAAATCGCTTCCCTAAGCTCGTCAAATTCATTGCCTTCGCGCGGAAAAACTCCGGCAAACACCATTGGCTTTACTTCATTATAGCCTTTAAGCGGGCTGATTTTATTCTCCGATTTCAGCCAGGCAACGGTATCGCCGACGCGGCACTCGCTTACGTCTTTAAAGCCGGTTACGATATAGCCGATTTCGCCGGCTTTTAATCCGCCGGTGGATTTATATTCGGGCTTAAAAATCCCGACGTCTAAAGCTTCGCTCTTGGCTTTAGTGGCCAAGAGCATTATTTTATCGCCTTTTTCAATCCGGCCGTCAAAAACTCTTATATAGGCTACCACGCCGCGGTACTCGTCATAAGTTGAATCAAAAATCAAGGCGCGCAACATCGGTTCGCCGGAATTTTCTTCAACCGGCTTGTCCGCCAAAGTTTTAGCGCCGGAAGGAGCCGGCACACGCTCGATCACCGCTTTTAAAACTTCGCTTATGCCCTGACCGGTTTTCCCTGAAGCTGAAATAATTTCCTCTTCGGCGCAGCCTAAAAGCTGAATAATTTCTTTTTTGGTTTTTTCCACGTTAGCCGCCGGCAAATCAATTTTATTAATTACCGGAATGATGGTTAAATTCTGCTCCAAGGCTAAATACAAATTCGCTAAAGTTTGCGCCTGGATGCCTTGCGACGCGTCCACGAGCAAAACCGCGCCCTCAACCGCGGCTAAACTGCGCGAAACTTCATAGGTAAAATCAACATGTCCCGGGGTATCAATTAAATTCAAATTATAGCCCTGATAATCCATTTTCACCGGCTGCAATTTTATAGTTATGCCTCTTTCCCTTTCTAAATCCATCCGGTCCAATATCTGGTCTCTCATTTTTCTTTTTTCAATCGTGCCGGTAATTTCCAGCATGCGGTCAGCCATGGTGGATTTACCATGATCAATATGGGCGATGATGCAAAAATTTCTAATATTATTCATAAATAAATTATAGCGGTTTAGCCGCTATGGAGCGGTCCAACCGCTATGACTATCTTACTGGTTTTTTATTGCTTGGTCAAATAAAAAAAGAGGCCGTTTTTTAGCGGACTCTAAAAATATTTTTGGCTTACCTTAAATACCCCCAGGTATGCA
>JACQYU010000001.1:0-4588 GCA_016208065.1 Candidatus Falkowiibacteriota bacterium
TTCGGGAACGTGGAGTTCTTGTCCGCGAAGAAAGATTAGGCCGGGTTCTATCCTGCCGACCCCATGAGTAGCAATCAGGGTAGTTCTTTTGAACGCGGTAGCGGCTTCTATAAAAGCCCAGTGTGCGTCCGTGGCCAGCTTTTCGCCCAACGAAGAATATTTATCATTGGGATCAAAAATCGTTTTGGCGATATTGGGCTCGTCCCACCCTCGACCCAGTTCGGCCATATGAGCCTTAAGGCGGGGAATGTCTTCGGCATGGCTATATGCCAAATCCGAAAGCCGGGGATCAGTGCGGATATACTGCATTTTTCCATATCCTTCCTGAACGGCTAAAAGGGTTCTGATTGCGCGGGGCGAGGGACTGGAAACGCAATCGTCGATTTTTATTCCGCTGGCCTTGAGAGCGGCGCCGGTGGTCAAGGACTGACGAATGGCTTGTTCCGTCAAGACGTTGTCCTTATGCGCGCCATGCCTCATGATAAGCAGTCTGCGCTCCCTTGTATCCAGTTCTCTAAAACAACCCGGTTCAATCTTTTTATCCATTTCTTACCTCCGTATTTTTTCCAGTCTATTAAGCCCGCGGCATGCGGAATTTTAATAAAACTGGTTGTGAATGATCAACGCATTAATATAACATAAAATAATTATTATGTCAATTGAGAAAAAAAAATTAAAAAATATTATATTTTTATCTAATATTAAGGGAAATAACTGGCTACTGGCCGAAGATATTCCTAATATAAATTTTAATTTTTGCCAAATCTGGCTAACCGCCTTTGCTAATGATTTAAGCCGAGCTTGCGGTAGAAACTATAAGAAAGTCATTTTGGTAAATCAGGGATTTGATATAAAATTTTATTTTGGAAAAAAAGATTCAGCCGAATTTTCCAAGTTTGTTTTAAATAAAATTATTAAAAATCCGCGGTTCGGCGAAAAAATAAATCAGGAAATTAGAAAAGGCTCGGATCGGTTAAAAAAATATTCGGCCAAACTGCGGCCGGAAATATTATCCAAATTATCCAATAGAGAGCTCATAAAAATTTACGCGGATTTGGATAAAATCCATACTGACTTATATTCTTGGGGCTGGCTGCCGAACGTGGTTGATATGTTCCAGAACGATTTTACGGTTTATTTAAAAAAACTTTTAAGAAAAAAACTAGACGAAAATAAAATCAATCAAGCTTTAATCGCTTTATCTATTGCCAAAGAAAAAAGTATTTTCCAAAAAGATCATGAGTCATTTTTAAGGCTGGTAGCCCTTAAAGAGATTAATAGCCTAAAGTTAACCGCGGCCGTAAACAGCCATCTTAAAAAATATTTTTATTTAAAGTACTTGTGGCTGGGCAAAGACGGAGTCTATAATTTTGATTATTATGTAAAAGAAATAGATAAATTTATAAAGTCGGGCGAGCAGGCTGCCGGTTTATTAAAAAAAGAAGAAAAAATATTCAAAGAAACTTTAGAGCAAAGAAGAAAATTAATTAAAAAATTAAAGTTTAGCCGAAAAGAAATTGATATATTTAATATTTACGCCGATTTCGCCGTGACTAAAGCTTACCGGCGCGACGCCCAAATTTATTGGGCATATAGTTCTGGATTTTTATTAGAAGAATTCGCCAAAAGGTTTAACCTGCCGAAAAAGCTGATTTATTTTTTAGTGCCCGCGGAAATAAACGGCCTGTTGCAAAATAAAATTTCAGCAAAAATATTGAAACAGGAATTAAGCGACCGGTTTAAATTTATGGTATATTATACCGAGAAGGGCGGAGAGCAAATTATCACCGGAAATAGCGCGCGGGAAATCGCCAAAGAATTAGATAAAGAAGAAAAAAGCGATTTAAAAGAATTGTCAGGGCAAACCGCCTGCATGGGCAAAGCTAGAGGCAGGGTAAAAATCGTAAATTCCATTATGGACATGAAAAAAATGGAAAAAGGGGATATTTTAGTCAGCATAGCGACTAACCCAGACATCGTAGCCGCCATGAAAAAGGCCGCGGCTATTATAACCGAACAGGGCGGCATTACTTCCCACGCCGCCATTGTTTCAAGAGAACTGCGGATTCCCTGCATTATCGGTACCCGCGTTGCCACTAAGGCGCTTAAGGACGGCGATTTGGTTGAAGTGGACGCGAATAAGGGAATTGTGAAAATTTTAAAATAACAGATATGAAAAAGAAAATTAAATGCTGACATATAAAAAATAATATATATGAACAAATACAAAAATAATTTTGCCTATATTGACGGGAATAATCTTTATCAGGGCGTAAAAAAATCTAATTGGAAAATAGATTTTCGCCGTTTTAGGCGTTGGTTATCCGATAAATATGGGATAAGGCGAGTTTATTATTTTATCGGTTTAATACCTAAAGAGAAAAATTTGTACGCTAAATTGCAAAAAGCCGGATTTACTTTAATTTTTAAAGAAGTAATTTATGATGGCGACGGCAAGCCTAAAGGTAATTGCGATGCTGATTTAGTCTTGCAGTCAGTTATTGATCATTTTGAAAATAATTGCGAGAGTCAAGTTTTAGTGGCAAGCGATGGCGACTATTCGTGCTTAGCGAAGTTTTTAAAAGATAATAATAAATTAGTGGCAATTTTGTCACCAAACCCAAAAAATAAGTGTTCCATTTTACTTAAAAGGGTTAACGCGCCGATAGTGTATTTAGATGATATAAAAAGAAAAATTGACTTAAATGAAAAAGCCCCCGGTAAGGACGGAACCTTACAGGGGTCTTTTTCGTAGAAATTCTACTATTATAATATATCATAATTTCTCAGTTGTCAAGGAAAAAGGTAAAAATATTAATGATAGATAAAATTTTAAAATGGCTGCAGTTTGTTCCGTTTTGGAACGTACTGCCACAGCCAGCAATGTGCAAACTTTGCACATTGCCGTTGCAGAAGATGATGTGCATTTTTTGCACAGGTTGCAGTAGATGGAATAGATTCAGTTGTTGCAAATTTTGCACATACTGCTATGGGCGGTGATAAAAATTATTGTTAATTTATTGAAATAAATTCCGGATTCCCGCTTTTGCGGGAATGACAGATATAATTTTATGTTTATAAAAATTTTTAAACAGCTAACTTATAAAGACGTCGGCATTGCCGGAGGCAAAGGAGCCAGTTTAGGGGAGATGACCCTGGCGAAATTGCCGGTTCCGCCCGGGTTCGTAGTTCTAGCCGCGGCTTTTGACCGGTTTCTAATCGAAACCGATTTAGGCGTGGAAATCGCTTCGGTTTTAAAAAAGGTAAATTATAAAGACATAAATTCGGTTGACAAAGCGTCAAATATTATCCGCGATTTAATTCATGATCAAGCCATGCCGGCGGACATAAAAAAAGAAATTTTAGCGGAGTTTAAAAAGTTGAAAGCCAAATTCGTGGCCGTGCGTTCGTCCGCCACGGCCGAAGATTCGTCCACGGCTTCCTGGGCCGGGGAGCTTGAAACTTATCTGGACACGACTGAAAAAAATCTGTTAGACAATGTAAAGAAATGCTGGTCGTCGCTTTTTACGCCGCGCGCGATTTTTTACCGCCAGGAGAAAAAAATGCTTAAAACCAAAGTAAGCGTGGCCGTGGTTATCCAAATTATGGTAGAGTCGGAAATTTCCGGCATTGCTTTCACCGTGCATCCGGTAACGCGCGATAAAAATCAAATGATCATTGAAGCCGGCCTAGGCTTAGGGGAAGCCATCGTTTCCGGGCAAATTACGCCGGACGCTTACGTTATTGATAAACGGGATATGTCCATTATGGATATTAATATTGCCAAGCAGGAAATAATGATAATCAGAAAAGCCGGCGGCGGTGTTAAAAATGTTATCGTGCAAAAAGCCAAACAGGAAAAACAAAAATTAAACGGTAAGCAAATTATTGAGCTGGCAAAAATTTGCTTTAGCATTGAGAAGCATTATAAAAAGCCGCAGGATATTGAATGGGCTTATGCCAAAGAAAAATTTTATATAACTCAATCCAGGCCGATAACGACATTGTAAAATCGCCACTAAAGTTTTGCATGACGGCGATTTGGTTGAGGTGGACGCGGATAAGGGGGTAGTTAAGATATTAAGATAATATAAGGAAGTGGATTGCGGGTTCCTGTATCAAGCACAGGACAGGCTACGCCCGCAATGACAATAATATAAAGGGGGAAAATTCTAGATCCCTGCTTGCGCAGGGATGACGAAAATGTATTATGCAGACTATAAAAATAAATTTAAATAAAATTACCAAAGAGGAGGTTGATTTAATTATGGAATGTTTAAAGAGCGGGAAAGTAATGGCTTATCCTACGGATACTGTTTATGGGCTCGGTTGCGACGCGCGCGACGCCGAGGCGATAAAGAGAATAAATAAAATAAAAGGCGAAAAAGGAAAAAAGCCTTTGTTGATTTTAATCAGCGATTTCCAGATGCTGAAAAAATATTGTTTTGTTAATTCAATGCAGATGCAATATCTGGAAAAAGTTTGGCCAGACCTCACCCCGACCCTCTCCTTAGCAAGGAGAGGGGGAATAGGTCCGGTTACGGTTATTTTAAAGCGCCGGCCGATTTTACCCGGCGAGCTTACCGGC
>JACQYU010000001.1:4623-6601 GCA_016208065.1 Candidatus Falkowiibacteriota bacterium
TCTCTACCAGTTTAAACAAAAAAGGGGAAAAGCCGCTTCTAAATGTAAAAAATTTAAAAAATAAATTTAAATATCTTCCTGATTTGGCGATTGACGCGGGAGAGTGCGAAAGGGTTAAGCCGTCGAGGTTGGTGGATATTAGAGATGTGAATAATATTAAAGTGATAAGAAAATAGTTTGAAAAAATTTTAAATTCTAAATACTAAATTCTAAACAAATTCTAATGTTCCAAATTCTAAATTCAAAATGAATACTTATTGCATTATGTTTGGAACATTTGAATTTATAATTTTGGATTTGTTTAGAGTTTAGATATTAGAATTTAGGATTTTATTATTATTTATGCTCATAGATACGCACGCGCATGTAAATTTTAATGCCTTTAAAGACGACGCCGATGAGGTGATACGCCGTTCTTTAGCTAGCGATACCCTAATGATTTTAGTCGGCGCGGAAGCAAAAACTTCCAAGCGCGCTTTAGAATACGCCAATAAATATGAAAAAGGCGTTTATGCCGCGGTCGGGCTTCATCCCATGCACACGCACGAGCAGGCGGCTCAAGGCGAAGGCTATGATTTTACCACGCGGGAAGAAGAATTCAGCTACGACGTTTACGAAAAATTGGCCCAGTTTAAAAAAGTCGTGGCAATCGGCGAAATAGGGCTTGACTACTACCATATTGACGTTAAAGCGGACGCGGCCGCGGTTAAGCAAAAGCAAAAAGAAATTTTTTTACGCCAGCTTGAATTGGCTAAAAATTTAAAACTGCCGGTTATAATCCACTGCCGCCAGGCGCATGACGATATGCTAAAGATATTAAAAGATTTTAGAAAAGAGCATAAGGAGGCCATGCCTAAGGATAAGTCATGGGGCGTAATGCATTGTTTTTCCGGGGACGAGGAATTAGCCTGGCAATATTTTTCTCTGGGACTTGATATTTCTTTTACCGGCTTAATTACTTTTTCTGCGCAATGGGATGACTTAATCCGCCGTTTGCCCAATGATAAATTCATGATTGAAACCGATTGCCCTTATATGACGCCGGAGCCGTTTCGCGGCCAAAGGAATGAGCCAATGCTCGTAAAAAAAGTGGCCGAGAGGATAGCGGAAATTAAAAATTTGAGTTTTGAAAGAATAGCTGAATTAAGCACCCTAAACGCCAGAAAATTATTCAATATTTAATTATCCCCACGAATCTACGAATTTGCTACTAATATTACAAATAAATATAATGTGAATGACCCAAATAATAAAATAAATAATATTCGTGATATTTGTAATTGATTCGTAGATTTGTGGGATTGACTATTTTTGATTTTTGCGGTATAAAAGAAGTGGGCAACTGTGGAAAACGGTTAGCACTCAAGGGATAATTTCGCCCTTGATTTTAATTATATGAAAGAAGCGGAGAAAAATAACAGCGCTGCCTGGTGGCAGCCGGCCGTCATGATGTTCGTTAAATTATCCGGTTGGATTGCCGGGCCGATTATAATCGCCCTGTATTTAGGTAAATGGCTTGATAAAAAATATAATAGCTCACCGCGTTTGTTAATAATCTGTATCGGCATAGCCTTTTTTGTATCTATGATTGGTTTAACTAAAGAGGCGGTTAGAGAATATAAGAAGATAGACCGTTTAGGCAAAAGCGGGAAGACTGAAAAAGAATAAAATTACTGTCATTGTGAGCGACCGGAAGGAGCGAAGTAGGCCAATGGACAATTAGTTAAATAAATAGTTCGTGAGATTGCCCTGCCTGCCAGCAGGCAGGCACCTCGCTAACGCTTCTCGCAATGACAAATTGATTTATGTCCTTAAATACCGAACAACTTAATACTGAAGCGGCCGTTAGCCATGAGGAAGCTTATACCGCGGATTCGGCCGGCGCGGAACATCTTAGCGAGATAAAAACAGAAAATACATTATTCGCCGAACCGATTTTTAAAATTAATAATTTTTCGGTTACCAATTCCTTAATTAA
>JACQYU010000002.1 GCA_016208065.1 Candidatus Falkowiibacteriota bacterium
AGTGCCGAAAAGCGTTAATTTAAACTATAAAATTTCTAGTTGGATAGATTTAATAGCCGTTTCACTAAAACCGAAAATTAAATTAATTAAAAAAAGATGGCGTTCTTTAGAAATATCAAGGCCTGTGAATTTATAAATGCGCCCATAACTCAGCCGGTAGAGTAACCGCCTCTTAAGCGGGATGTCGCAGGTTCAAGCCCTGCTGGGCGCACAAAATAAAAAAGAAAGCTTATTTATAAGCTTTCTTTTTTTATGTTCAAATTGTTTTTATTTTCCTTTTAACGCGTCTTTTAAAGTTTTGCCGGTTTTAAATTTGGCTACCGTAACCTGGGGAATCTGGATGCGTTCGGTCGGCTTCTGCGGGTTAACGCCGCCGCGAGCGTGGCGCGATTTAGCCATAAAAGTGCCGAAACCGGTTATGGTAACTTCATTGCCGGCTTTGAGCTCGTTAATGATTATGCCGACTAAAGCTTCAACCATGTCTTCGGCCTGTTTTTTTGTAACCGCTACTTCAGCGGCAATTTTTTCTATTAAGCCTGCCTTGTTCATAGATTTAAAATTATTTTATATTAATATATTTTGTTATTGGTTTAATATTTATCGCCTTTTTTGTTTTAGGGTCAATTTGCAAAAAGACGGCATTGAAAACGGCGCGGCCGTTTTCCGGAATAACATGCGAAGTTTTAATTTGCGTTAAAAAAGTTTTAATAATGCCTTCTTTATCTACGCCTAAAACTCCATCAGCGAATCCGGTCATGCCAACATCGGTTATTAGCGCCGTGCCTGATTTTGAAATTCGCGCGTCAGCCGTCATGACATGAGTGTGCGTTCCTAAAATAGCGCTGGCTCGGCCGTCAAGGTAATGGCTTAAAGCGACTTTTTCCGAAGTGGCTTCGGCATGCATATCAATTATTATAGCAGACAGGTTATTATTGGCAAGGTTAGATAAAATTTCATCAACTTTATGAAATGGATTGTCATGATCCATTAGCATGGAAACTTGTCCGACCAAGCTAATTAAAAGTATTTTATGTTTGTTTTTTAATTCAATAACCATAAAACCTTTGCCCGGAGCGGTTTTAGAATAATTAGCCGGGCGCAAGAGAGGCAAGTCGCTATTATATAGATTAAGCCAGCCAATATTGCCGAAGCAATGGTCGCCGCCGGTAAAAGCGTCAACGCCAATCGCCAGCATTTCTTTTATGGTAGCCTCGGACACGCCGTTGCCATGAGCTACATTATCAGCGTTAAGAATAACCAAATCAGGCTTTAGTTCTTTTTTTAAGCCGGGTAAAATTTCTTGAATCGCGCGGCGGCCGATTTTGCCGTTGGCTTCGCCGATGAAGAGGATAGAAAGCATAAAGTTTATATGCCCCTTTAACAAAGGGGTCACCCGTAGGGCGGGAGATTTTTAAGATGATCAATTAAGAAAAACATTTAAAATCCCCCTAACCCCCTTTATTAAAGGGGGTAATTTTATTTACCGTGCGTATTCGGTTATGCGCATTTCTCTAATAACGTTGACTTTTATTTCACCGGGATATTTTAATTCTTGTTCAATTTTCTTGGCGATGTCTTTAGCTAAATTAATCGCGGCCAAGTCGTCAATTTTATCCGGAGTGACAAAAACTCTGACTTCGCGGCCGGCTTGGATAGCGTAGGCCTTTTCAATGCCTTCAAACGAAGTGGAAATTTTTTCCAATTCTTCAAGGCGCTGGATATATTGGTCAAAAGTGTCGCGGCGCGCGCCCGGCCGGGCCGCGGAAATAGCGTCGGCTACTTTAACGATAACGGAAATCAAACCGTCCGGGCGGTCTTCATGATGGGTTAGAATCGGCGCAATAACCTCGGGCGATAAGCCGAATTTTTTTCCGATATTGGCGCCGATTTCCGGATGCGTGCCCTGGACTTCATGATCAACGGCTTTGCCGATGTCGTGTAAAAGCCCGCCTTTTTTCGCCAGAGTTACGTCCACGCCTAATTCTTCGGCGATTAGCGCGGATAGATGAGCGACTTCAACCGAATGGCGCAGAGCGTTTTGGCCGTAGCTTGAGCGGTATTTTAATCGGCCGATAATATTAACCAGCTTCGGATCAAAGCCGGTAACGCCGACTTCGTACATGGCTTCTTCACCGGCCTTTTTAATGTCTAAAGCCAGCTCTTCTTTCGCTTGCTTAATCGCGTCTTCAATCTTAGTCGGATGGATGCGGCCGTCTTTAATTAAGTGATCCAAAGTTCTCTTGGCGATATGGCGCCTGATTGGCGAAAAGCCGGAAATGGTTATGGCGTTAGGCGTATCGTCAACGATAATTTCCACGCCGGTCAACTGCTCAATAACTTTAATGTTGCGCCCTTCGCGGCCGATAATCCGGCCTTTCATTTCGTCGTTAGGCAGGTCAACTGTGGTGGTGGTGATTTCCGTGGCGTAGGTTGAGGCTAATCTTTGGATAGCGCCGGCCATTAAGTCGCGCGCTTTATCATCCAAAGAATCCGAAGATTCTTTTTCCAGCTTATTGATTCTAATAACCAGGTCGTCTTTTATGTCGTTTTCAACATTTTTAAATAAAACCTGTTTGGCTTCGTCTCGGGACAGGCCGGCGATTTTTTCCAGCTTGGCCAGCTGTTCCTCTCTGATGTTTTTAATTTTTTCTTTAACCTCTTCAACCTTATTGACTTTGTCATAAAGCTGCTGTTGTTTGTCTTGAAGTTCTAAGAGTTTTTGCGAAAACACGGTTTCGCGCTTTTCCAGCCTAGACTGCAAGCCGTTGATTTCCCGGCGCCTTAATTCGTCTTCTTTTTTAGCTTCGTCAATGATTTTTAAGGCTTTTTCCTGGGCCTCGAGCAGCAGTTCTTTTTGCTTGCCTTTAGTTTCGGTTAAGATTTTTTCGGCGCGCGCTTCGGCGCTTGAAACTTGGGCTAAACCTCGGCTCTTTCTTACCAAGTAGCCAACAAAAAAACCGCCGATTACAGCCAGAATGCCAATGATTGCATAATACATAAGAATGGTATTCCGGCGCTGGAGGTCAAATAAAAACAAAACCAAAAATTATTTTAGCTTGGGCAAAATATTTTGAGAGTAACTAGAAGTTTTAGAAAAAATACTAAGTTTCACAAAATTGCTAATTTTAGGCTTGTTCTTATTACCCGTATACTGTCCGACTGCCGGAGATTATTAATTGTTAATTACAAAATTATCCTAACACGGAGCTAAGCTTTTGGCAAGGGGCGGAAAAATTGAAGCCGATTGAAGAAATAAGCAAAAAAAGGTAAAATTAAAGTATAAAGAGAATGTATGAAAGAATTATATCAGCCAGACGTTGAATTGCCAAAAATGCCCGAGCCGGAAAAAGGCTCCCGAGTTTTTGATTCTGAAAAAAATGAGCCTAGAGATGAAGAGGCCGGTCCAAAAGAGTTTATTAATAATCAGGTGGAAGATCCTATAGAAAAGGAACTTTATAATTTTTTGGCGCGCGAAGGCGTAATTATGGAAAAAGAAGGAATAATAATTGTGGACACAAAAAAACTTAAAGACGAAAGTTTTAAGAAGCGTCTATGGCACTCTCAATTTGGCGAGGCCGGAGGAAAAATAGTTTGGGGCAGCAGAAGAATTATAGAAGAAAAACTCGGCGAGCTTAAAGCGGTTTTTTTAAGCGACTATTTAAAAATGGAGCAAAACGGAGAAAAAATCGAGCCTTATAAAGTTTTCGAAAAACAGGAAACCGTAAAAGAAAAATTGATAGATTTTTTAAAGCAAGAAAAAATATTGGAGAATATCGACGGTTATGATGTTTTTGACGTAAAAGAATTTTTTAGCTACGGCTTTATAGTTAAGAAGTTACAGCATCAACATTTTGGTAAAGTTGACGGCAAAAAAGTGCAAGGCAGTTATAAATTTATATTTGAACAGCTTGCGGATATGCCGATAGTTTCCAAGGAAGACTTTATGGCGCAAAAAGAAAAAGGCGAAAGAGTAAAGACCAGGATATAAAAAAAGTAAAGCAAGATAACTACTATTTAAATTATTGGGATTTGGCCGACCCGTCAAGACTAAGGCAAATCAATTGGCAATATAAAATAAAATTAAAAGATGGCGAAGAAATAAATGCCGGCGAGCTAGCTTTATTTACAAAAATCTTTAAAGATTACGAAGGAAAAAGAGGCGATGATGGAATTTTACGGGTTTATGATGGTTTAAAACATAAATATGTTCAGTTGTCCGCTAATTGGATAAGAGAAAATATTGGCGGACTCGGCGGAGCAAATCAGGACAAAACAACCATATTTGAAGCGCCGCATAACTTTTTACTTAATAATTGCTCTAATTTATTAAATAAAGATTTAATAAAGCTGGCTGATTTTAAAATTAAGACAAATGACAAAAGCGGAAATTTATTAAGAAAAGAGTTTTTAAATTTGAAAAAAGATAGTTACGCCGCGATTAACAGCATCCGATATTATATTGGCAGAGAAAATTTTATTTTTGAAGGCAAATCAATACCCATGGAAAATATCAAGGCGGCGGTGCTGGACGATAAAACGGCGGGGATAATAAAAAGCTATAAAGGCAGGGATTCTTTGCTATTTACCTTAAAGCTTCTAAGCGAGGAAGAAAAGGAAAAAAAGAGGCAAGAGATAAGAGATCGCAAAGGTGGTTTATCGGCAGAAAAAGTTTCGGCTTTCGCTATGGTCGGCGGCGGAGAAGTTAAAAAAAGAATAACTGCTTGGCGCTAATGAAATATTTTTTGAAAAGCAGGTTGATAAAAATGAAGTGATTAGCGCTATATTAAAACGGGCAAGCCAGCTACTAGTTGACGCGGAAAAAAAATCAAAAGATATGCCGGAAAATGATAAAGAGACATTGATAAAAGAATTAATTGAAGAGTTAATTAAAGAGCAGATGGTGCAGAAAAGGATGTTGGGGGAGTTTAAAGATATGGCGGTAGAGTTAAATAATCAGTATAAGAAGATAGCCAACATGCCATTAGGGTTGTCTCCTGAAGAAGAGTTAGAATTAGAAAAGCGACAGAAAGAAAAACGAACAGAGAAGACAGAATTGCCGGATTGGATAGCTAATAGTTTTATTGATCCTATGTATGAAAAGTTTGATACAGCCAGAATTAAAGATTTAATAAGCACCTATGAGGGAAATTATAAGCCTGATGATTTTCAAGTAGGCTTGCATAAATATCAGGGCAGGATGACAGATGAAGAAATAAAAAAATTGTATGAAGCTGAAAAATCGCGATATGAGCCGGCGGTTAACAAGCTGAAAAAATTATTGGACTTTCAAAAAGCTTTTGAAAAAAAGTTTGAGCAAATAGTAAAAGGCGAATTTCATGCCGATACGGACAGCGAGTTAATGGCTAAATATCGGGAAATTGAGGAATCCGTAAAAAATATTTCCGAAATAATCGATGAAAGTTTTAAGGAAGCGGAAGTTCATATAGATCCCGAAAAAATTAAAGAAATGCTTTTACGCGAGGCGATTGACGTTGTTTCAACTCCGACGGCCACTAAAGACGATAGGGAAACAGCCCTAAAAAAGCTTAATGGCATTAACGCCAATGTTTTATTAACCGGTAAAATTATAAGCCAATTGCCGCCCGACGAAGTCGCTAAATTAAATTTGAAAAAAATTCCGCATATAGAAAAATTGGAAGAGGTCCGCGGCTCGGAACTTTTTAATAAGCCGGAGATATTAAGCCAAATTAAACAAGCGATAAAATTACAATTTCCGGGCGGAGACGATGAAATTTTTGAAGAAGAATGCCGAAATAATCCGAATTTAAGGCTTACGATCACTTTAGCCAACAATAAAGTCATTTCATTTTTTTCCAAAGAAAAAAGGTCTGAAAAGATTGACTATATTGATTGGTTTATCGCTAATCCTAACGCGCCGATTAAGGGTTTAGGCGAGGCTACCTTAAAGCTCGGCTTTAACAGCGAAGAAGAAAACAATAAATCATATTACGCGGTAGCCAAGCCGCACGCCAAGTCATTTCAGATTTTCATAGAAAACTTAGGCTTTGCCGGCTTTGCCGGGCAGACGGAGAAGGGCGAATACAAGCATTATTATTCGCGCCTGCGCCGGTTTCCAAGCGACTTAAAATTCAAGAGTAAAAACTTAACCAATGAAAAAGAAGAATCATTTTTTAAAACCATAAATTACCTTTGCGGCGAAGAAGGCACGGTCCAGGATATGATTTTTGACGGGCGGATGATGCGCGTCTCCAAGGTTAAATATAGCGGGCAAACCGCCAAAGATAATATTTCCAAGGCCGATCCCGAGGGCCTAATTATGGAAGAAATTGATCAGCAAAATAAAAAGGGTTATGTTTTAACCCGTTTTATCCCCGAAAGTCCGGCTAAAAATAATCAAGTATTTTACGCGGTTTTTGAAAAAGATTCGGCCCCCGAAGATTTAAAAGAAGAGCTTGCCGGCGTTGTTTCCCCGGATTCAAGCAATCTCCACTCAACTTCAAAAAAAGCTTTTAGCAATTGAGCAATGCCTTTGCTTTGCACGGTAAAGGCGAAGTAAACATTATTATCCACCGTTAGCGAGCAAATTTCTTCCCCATATATAAAAATTTCTCCACCGGGAAAATCAAGCGGCAAATCTTTTGCCATTGCCAGCCTGGTTTGCCTAAGCGACTTATCGTCATTTTTTTTAAGCTCCCGGCTTTCGGCCGAATCAATCGCCACCACGCGCGTTTTAACGCTCAAGGCGATTCTTTTTTTAATATATCCGCTAAAAGCCTCTTTAGTCTGAATTTCAAATTCGGCCGGCAAAACTTTTACGAAAGAAATAATTTCCGTATCAGGCTTAAAATTGCCGGCCATATATTTTAAAACCGCGGCAATGCCTTCTTTGCCTTCATAGAACTTAACGCCCGGCTTATTATTAATCAGGTTAAAGGCGGAAATTAAATCAGGCAAATTCTCGCTTAAGGACGATTTTTCTTTAATCAGGCCTTTTTCTTTTTGCTCAAAAATCTTCTGTAAAACCGCCGGATGCTCGGCCCGAAAGCGGCTGATTTGATTCGGTGCGTCAATTTTTTCAGCCAATTTAAGGCTAATAAGCTCATCAAGGGTATAATAAACCGTTCCCCGAGATATTTTAAGGTCTCGGGTTATTTTATTGGCCTTAGCTTCCTTGTTATTAAGCAAATATTCATAGATTTGCGCCTGGGCTTTAGTCAGGCCGGCGCTAGTTAGGGCAGGCTGGCTCATAAAAGAAAAATTAATAATTATATGATAATTATAGCATATCTATAAAATATGTCAAATATAGATTAGACAATTATATTGATATATTTACTATATTATATCTAGCATTGTCAAGTATTTATTAACAATTTGACTAATTATGTTTAATTAAGTCTTGACAATATATGCGTTGCGTGCTATACTGATTTATTAAGCTAAAAAAACAAGCTTAAGTCAAATGAAAAAGAACATTAAAATTTAAACATAAAAGCAGTGGAAGGAGAGAGCCATTTGCAGACAGTTTAAAGCGATAGCTATGATGGCGCTTTCTTTTCAAGAAAGTTTTTTTATAGTTGTCGCTTTTTTTATCGGTTAGCCGATAAAAGCGAGAACAATGCGGAGAGAGAGGCCATTTTCTGCTCTAACGGCTCACGAAGCCGCGGAACGGGAAAACAATAAATTCCCCGCATTGTCCTCGAATTTATCGAGGCATAGAACATGATCTTTAAATAATAATGAGGATGAAATTAACCAATAAGCGCCTGGTCTTTATTCTTTAGGAGAGAGTAAGGCTAGAAATTATACGTTTGTTGATTATAAGATGCGCGAGCATTTTAATTTCTCTTCAGTCGCTAAGATGGAAATAGGCGGAAAATAATTATGGCGACGTAATTATCCGAAGCCGTTTTAAGAGATTGATTGGTTAGATCGCGAGCGACCATGCTTGGTCCGCGGTATAATCCTTCTCCAAAGTTTCTGTCAACCGTTCAGCTCTCGCTAAAAGCGAGGCAGACAGATCGGCCGAGAGGCAAGAAATTGAACCCTTCTTGCGCTCGGGAATTTGCCTGTTATAAGCACGCAACTTAAAAATAATCTGAAAGCAAAAATCAGCCGGTGGCGGGCAATGCTCTTTAAACCAAATAAAAAACTCCCGATTTACGGGAGCAAATATGCTAAAAGAGATATGAAATTATAATGATAATTGCGGAAACGGTTCCATGGACATTATTTCTTTGACTTCATTGTCGTTTAGAAGCTTGCGTTTTTTCATTATTTTCACTAATTTTTTTACTTTTGTATCTTCTTTACGCGTGAGCACAACTAAATCGCCCCTTAAATCAGAGAGTTTTTCATCAAGATAATTTTTATCCGGCAGGGAGTTAACTTTATTTTCCAGCTTGGCAAATCGTTTATCAGTTTCACCGGAAAAAGCATTAATTGCTTCTAGAATTTCCTGACTATCGGCTCGCATTTCCTTGATCTCTTTCTGATTTTCTGCAATTGCATTTTGGCTTTCTTTAATTGTATTGCTATTTTCCTTGATTGCTTTCTGATTTTCTTTGATTGCCGTTAATATTTCATTATTGCTTATTTCTTTAGCCATATATTTATCGCTCATTTTTTATATAAATTCATTATAACAAAAGTGCGCAGGGAATTCAATAGCAGATTTTTGGCAAATTTTCAGAAAATTTCGCGGTTTGCTGGTGGGACATAGTTTGGGGATAAAAGTTTTTGTCTCTAGGAATGTCCTTTTAATAAATCAACAACAAAAAATAAACCCGCCCCGGCGGGAAAGACCGGGGAAGGAGAAAAAATGTGTAAAATTATTCAGGCGGCCACCCCGGCCGCAAAAAAAATGGCAAAAGAG
>JACQYU010000098.1 GCA_016208065.1 Candidatus Falkowiibacteriota bacterium
TGTTATTGGCATTATAAAAGGATTTATGTTTTTTGGCATGATCGCCATTGGTTTTTTAATTCCACTAGGCTTATTATTTGATTACATAGTTTCTAAAAAATATCAAGCCGGAAAAGCCAGCGGCCATATTCCTTGGTGGATTGGCGGCGGACGCGGCGGCTCTTCGGGCGGCTTCGGGGGCGGTTTTGGGGGTTTTGGCGGCGGCTCTTCCGGTGGAGGCGGGTCAAGCGGGAGATGGTAAATGAAGTTTTTAATTAAATTTAGCCCGAGTAATATATTATGTTTTGGACTAAAAAACAAATCAAACAGCACAAACAGGCGGCCAAAACGTTAAATAAAATAATAGATAAAGTTGTTGAATTTATAAAAAGCAGTCCCGGCATTACTGATGTGGAAATTAGGCAATTTATAGCCAAGCAATATAAAAAATACCATTTAATATCCGACAAGCAGAAGTCAATCGTTTCATTTGGCAACGACACTTCTAAAGTTCATTATTATGCCGAACAGCCGCGCCGGTTAAAAAACGGCGATTTAATAATGATTGATATTTGGGCAAGATTAGCGGAAACTGGCGCGCCATTTGCGGATATTACTTGGATGTTGTATTATGGCAGAAAGTTGCCAGAGCGGTACGTGGACGTTTTTAAATTAGTCTCTGAAGCTAGGGATAAGGCGGTAAAATATTTACAAAGCAATTTAAAAAATAAAATAGCGCCAATCGGCAGAGAAGCGGATGCGGTGGTTAGGAACTATCTGGCGAAGCGCGGCCATGGGGACAAATTTTTGCATGGCACCGGCCATTCGCTTGGGTTAACCAGTCCGCACGGGGCAAGAACCAGAATTAGTAAAAAGGGCCGACAGGCGCTGCCGTTTAACGTCGGCTATACTATTGAGCCGGGAATTTATTTTAAAAATAAATTAGGTGTACGCAGCGAAATTGATTTTTATATTAATGAAAACTATAAATTAATAATCACGACTAGAGTTCAGAATAAAATAATTAAAATTTAAATTTATGACTACACAGCAAATTTACGATTTAGCCGTTAAATTAGGCATTAATGCTGATTTAAGAGGACTGGAAAAGGTAAAAAAATATTTAGGGCGCGCGAAAAAAAATTATGAAGAATTAAGCGCCAAAGCCAAAGAAGAATTTGATAAAGAGAAATTAGCCAATCCTTATAGCGATACCAGAATTTTAGTTGATTTAAAGAAAAAAAACATTAAAAAAATTATGGTGGGAGTTGACATGGAAGGCGCGGAATTGCTTTTGGCTGAAAAACTTGGCGTTGATTTAGTAATCGCCCACCATCCCGAAGGCAAGGCTTTGGCTGACTTGCATAGCGTAATGGATTTACAGGCCGAAGTTTTAGCCGGTTATGGCGTGCCGATTAATATCGCCGAATCGGTAATAAAACCGAGAATCGCCGAAGTTTCAAGGGGCATCTCGCCTATAAACCATAATCGCGCCGTAGATATGGCTAAAATTTTAGGGCTAGATTTTATGTGCGTGCATACCCCGGCTGATAATTTGGGCGCGAAGTTTTTAGTCGGCGCCTTAAAGAAAAAAAATCCCGAAACCGTGGGCGAAGTAGTTGATATGCTAAAAGAAATTCCGGAATTTAAAGCGGCCATGCAATATAATGCCGGACCGAAAATTTTCGCCGGTTCTCCGGATCCAAGCTGCGGCAGAATAACCGTAACAGAATTTACCGGCGGAACCAGCGGTTCCAAAGAAATTAAAGAAAAAATGGCGCAAGCCGGCATTGGTACGGTAATCGGCATGCATATGGGCGAAGAACACAGAAAAGAGGCGGAAAAGTACCACATTAACGTAGTAATCGCCGGGCATATGGCTTCTGATTCATTAGGCTTAAATTTATTTTTGGATGAACTTGAGGCGAAAGGGCTGGAAATTATTCCTTTGTCCGGCCTTATTAGAATAAAGCGGAAAAAATAATATTAGCTAAAAGACGGGGTTATACCCGTCTTTTTTTTATTGAAAAAATAAGTTATAATGTAATTATGCCAAAAAACCAATCTATTAACGATTTATTCAGCGACGCCTCCGGGCAGTCGCCTAACGACGAGAGCGCGGCGGCTAAATTCAGCGTTAAAGAAAAAAAATTAAGAATTAAGGAATTAGAACGATTAACCAAACAAGCGGCTGACAACGCCGGCTTGCCTTATGTTGATTTGGCCGGTTTTCCCATAAGTCCGGAAGCTTTAGTTTTAATTGATGAAGCAGAAGCTAAGGCGCTTAAAACTTTGTGTTTTTATTATGACGGTAAAAATATCCGTTTAGCCAGCCTAGAACCGCAAAATGAAAGAACGCAAGCGTTAGCTAAAGATTTATCAGAAAAATATTTTTCAGAAGTCAGCATTTATTTGATAACGGAAAATAGCCTCGATTACGGTTTAGAGATGTATAAAACCATACCTAAAGCCAGAGAAATCGTTAGGGGCGTTAAAGTTACCGAAGAAGAATTAAATAAATACGGGGAAAAATTTTCAAGCTTTAAAGATTTACAAGAGGAAATAAATCGAGCGCAAATTACCGAAATTGTTACCATGATTATGGCCGCGGCCGTAAAATCCGATTCTTCGGACATTCATATTGAAGCCGAAGAAAAATTAATAAAAGTCAGGTTTAGAATTGACGGCGTTCTGCATGACGTTGCCAGTTTGGAAAAATCTTCCTGGGAAAAGATAATCTCCCGCATGAAGCTTTTAGCTTCGGTAAAAATAAACGTAATTGACAAGCCGCAGGACGGCCGGCTATCGATTTATTTAAAAGATGATCGGATTGATATCAGGGCCTCTTTTTTACCGACTAATTTTGGTGAAAGCGTAGTTATGAGGCTTTTAAGATCCAATGCCGTTGGTTTAGAATTTAAAGATTTAGGCATTCGCGATCGGGCTTTTAACCAGCTAAAAAGAGAAGTTGAAAGGCCCAATGGCATGATTATTACCACCGGTCCGACCGGTTCAGGAAAAACTACTACGCTTTACGCGATTTTAAAAAAATTAAACAACCAAGAAACTAAAATTATAACCATTGAAGACCCGATTGAATATCAGCTTTCCGGAGTAAACCAATCGCAAACCGGCAAAAACTACACTTTTGCCCAAGGTCTTCGCTCAATTGTGCGCCAAGATCCGGACATCGTTATGGTTGGTGAAATTCGCGACTTGGAAACGGCTGAAATCGCCATTCAAGCCGCTTTAACCGGCCATTTGGTTTTATCCACTATCCATACTAATGACGCGGCCGGCACCGTGCCAAGATTTTTATCAATGGGAACCAAACCCTATTTATTGGCGCCGGCCTTAAACGCCATGATCGGCCAAAGATTGGTTAGAAAAATTTGCCTTAAATGCAAGCATGAAATAACACTTGACGGCGAGGCTTTAGCCAGGGCAAAAAGCCTTTTAAACGAACTCTCGGAAGAAGATAAGAAAAAAATTGATTTTAATAATTTAAAATTTTATCAAGGCAACGGCTGTGAGGCTTGCCAGGGTATCGGCTATAAAGGGCGAATCGGCGTTTATGAAGTTTTAACCATGAATCAGGAAATTGAAAAATTAATTTTAAGCGGCACTGCCAGTGAATATGATATGCGCAATAATGCCAGAATGAACGGCATGATTACCATGGTGCAGGACGGGCTATTAAAAGCGCTTGACGGCATAACATCCGTGGAAGAAGTGTTTAGAGTGTCGGAATAATTAAATAAAATATGATCAACAAAAAATTCGTTAAAGAGTTAAAAAAAGAGTATGACGCTCATGAAATTGAGCGGCGACAGATTATTAGTTTAGCTAATATTGTTCTTCATGATTCTAAGCGGGTTATTTTCGCTTTGCACCGCTGGGATACTAAAAAAGCCAACGATTCTTTAGTTGAAATAGAAAAGATTTTAATCGGTTTGGAAAAAAAATTCGGCTATACCAGATTAGCCCAAGAAGGCTCTTATAAGGCCGGAGTGGAAGAATATGTTGAAGCTAAGATGCTTAATAAATTGGTTGGCGGTGATAAAGTAGACGCGATTAAAGGCTTTACCATAAACGCTGAAAGCTATTTATCAGGCATCTGCGATTTAACCGGCGAGTTGGTGCGCCAAGCCGTTAATCAGGCGGCCGCCGGTAAACTTAAAGAAGTGGCGAAAATAAAGGGATTGATTGATGAGATTATGGCCGAGCTCGTGGAATTTGATATGGCCGGATATTTACGCACTAAATATGATCAAGCCAGAGGCAACGTGCGCAAGATTGAGCAGATAAATTATGAGATAAATTTAAGAAAATAAAATAATATAAATATAGACCGCATCAGTTAATTGGGGCTGAACTTAAAAAATTTTCTACTGCGGAACTCGCCCGAGAGCACTCGGGCTCAGACAGTCCTCTCACGAAAATTTTTCAAATTCAGCCCCAATTTTAGCAAATAATAAAATTTTAATTTTGTATGTCGAAAAATTATCTTTTGGCCGTGGCAACATTAATGGGTACGATTATTGGCGTTGGGTTATTCGCCATGCCTTTTGTCATAAATAAGTCAGGCCTTATACCGCTGTTTATATATATGGCGGCGTTAGTCGCCATACAATATTTTCTCCATTTGCTTTTCGCCGAGGTGGTTCTATCAACTAAAGTTAAGCATCGCCTGCCCGGTTTTGTAGAAAAATATATCAACAAAAAAAGCAAAAAACTGGCTTTTTTAGTTGATATGATAGGCGCTTATGGCTCGTCTTTGGCCTATATTATAGTCGGCGGGCTTTTTTTACACCAATTATTAAACCCTTATTTAGGCGGTAATATTTTTATTTATTCAACCATTATTTTCGTCGCTGTTTCCTTAGTTGCTTTTTTTGACATAAAAATGATCGCCGGCACGGAATTGGTTTTAACCTCTTTTTTAATAATCGCCATCGGCTTGATTACTTGGCGGGGCTTTGGCCATATTCAATTAGCCAATTATCATCTGCTGGAATGGAAAAACATCTTTTTGCCTTATGGGCCGATTTTTTTCGCCGTGGGCGGCAGCGTGGCCATTCCCGAGGTTTGCCGATTACTTGCTTATGAAAAAGAAAAAATTAAAAGCGCGATTTTCTGGGGAACTTTTGCGCCGGCAATTTTAACGATAATTTTTGTTTTGGCTATTTTAGGCATAACCGGATCTAATACTTCGGTTGACACTTTAGCGGGCTTAAGCTTAATTTTAAATGACGGCGTGATTACTTTTTCTTTAATTTTCGGCCTTTTAGCCATTATTACTTCATATGTGGTTACCGCTCAAGCGGCTGAAGAAATTTATCAATGGGATTATAAATTAAATAACAAATTAGCCTGGTTTTTAGCTTGCTTTATCCCTTATTTTTTATATTTAATCGGCTGGACAAATTTAATCAAGGTGGTTAGCTTTACCGGTTCGGTTACCGGCGGGCTGGCCGGAATTATTTTAATTTGGCTGGTATTTAAAGTTAAGGCCAAACCGGAGCAGGCTTCAGTTATAAAAAATAAATTAACCAAGCCAATGGCTTATTTTTTATCGCTGTTATTTATTTTGGGACTGGTTTATGAGATTTGGAATGTATTGAATAAATGATTAAAATGTCATTGCGAGGAGCCTATTCCGCCAGCTGGCGGAATAGGCGACGAAGCAATCTCCGGTAAATCGCCTCGAACCAGAGATTGCTTCGCTCCTTTTAGTCGCTCGCAATGACAGTACTGCTTATATGAAATTTTTAATTATATCCGATATCCACGATAATTTGATTAATTTGGAAAAATGCCTGAATTGGGGCAGGGACAGGGAGATCGTTAACGCGATTTGCTGCGGCGATGTGGTAAATAGCGAAACTTTAGCTTATTTATTTGAAA
>JACQYU010000091.1 GCA_016208065.1 Candidatus Falkowiibacteriota bacterium
GACTTCTTCAAACAAATCTTTTAGCCCTTCGCGTAAAAACCAATTATAAGAATCTTTTTGGATTTCAATTAAATCCGGCAAATCAATCGCCGCCTTGGTTTCAGTAAAAAATTTCCGGCTATCCGGTTTTGTTTTCGTAGTCATAATATATTTTTAATAAATTTTATTTAATTTATCTATCCTCGCGCGAAGATGCGAGAAAAACAAAAAAACCCCAATCGGTTGGCTCTTTTTGAGTTAGCGGTAAATATTTAATTAGTGAGATAAGTTTTCACTTATTTAAAATTTAAAATATACGCTTGATATTTGAACACCCCCTTAATAAAGGAGGTTAGGGGAATTTTACATTTTTGATAACAAAAAAACGGCCAGTTTATACCTTTCCATCCTGCTTATTACTGCGATGACGGAGCCGTTGAGTTTTTATTCTGTACATCCCCATGCAAATAGGGACTTAAGAAAGAGTTTTATTATATGTCAATTTTTTAGCTTGTTGAAAACTTATTAAATACTAACAACAATCATTAGGCTTGTCAAGGGTTTTTGGTTTAATTTTTTAAAAATTATGCAAGCCTATATAATTTACTTTAATTTTAGCCATAATACATAATTTATCTACTATCTATATAAACTGACAGACATAATTATCCACAGGTAATGCTTACTTACCAAATTAATAATCATTTTCTGAAAAAAAATCTTTTTATTTGGTGCTTTTTAATTACTATAACCGTACCCACGCCGTTACCTATAGCGTAGGCGATAATTATGCTAAAAATTTGCTCTTCAATGCCGGTAAGTATTTTATATAAAACCAATAGATTTATTAACGTAACCAGAGTTGAAAAAATCGCGGCCCGCCAGGCGTATTCCTTGGCGATAGTTTGCAAATAATAAGTAATAACAATATCCTGAAAAATTCCAACCAGGAAAAAAATCAAATGCTTTAAAATAACGGCTGAAATTAACATAAAATTTATATTATTTATTTTTTTTCAGCTTATATAATTCCTCTTTTACGATTTGCCTGTCGTCCCAAGGAATTTTTACGCCCTCGGCCGCACAAATTGCTTGCTCGCAGCCCTTGCCAGTAATTAAGACTATATCACCCTCGTCGGCCAGCGCTAAAGATTTTTTAATAGCCTCTCGCCTATCTCCTATTTTAAACAGATTTTTATTTTCTATCTTGCCGGCATCAATCGCGCCGATGGCTACTTGATTAATAATTAATTGCGGATCATCGTCGTATGGATCTTCGTTAGTCACGATTACAATATCAGCTTTTTCTCCAGCCAGCGCCCCGAGCTTTGGCCGGCGCGCCATATCTCGACCGCCGCCGGCCGAACCAAGCACATGTATTATTTTACTATGCTCTAATTTTAAAACAGTATCATATATTTTTTTAAAAGCCTCGGGCTCAAAAGCGTAATCAATTATAATCATAAAGGCCGGCTCGCTATTCTTAATTAGCTCCATCCTGCCCGGAATGCCGTCAATTTTTTCTAAACCAATTTTTATTTTTTCCAAATTTATTTCCTGGCTAAGCCCTAAACAAACCGCCGCCATAGCATTGGCCGCGTTGTATTCGCCCAACTGTTTTAAATTAATTATTGTATTGTCTTTTACTTTAAAATTCACGCCATTTTGGCTTGATTTAATATTGCCATATTTTACAACGCGCACTTTATCACTTATCAGCTTAGCCTTTGGCTCGTTTACGTTTACGTATTTCCACTTCTCTTCGGCCCAAAAAGACAAAAAGAAATCAGCATATTTATCATCACCGTTAGCGATAATTGTTTTTTTTACCCGATTGGCTTCTATTTTCTTAAAGCCGTTTTCGGCGCTTATAACCCGCTTTTTATCATTAGCGTATTTAGTTTTGCCTTGCTTTAAATGCTTAAATAATTTAGCTTTAGCCTGCTTATAATTTTCAAAGCCGCCATGGGCTTCAATGTGCTCCGGATATAAGCCGGTAAAAATTAAAATGTCGTAATTTATAAATTTATGGCGGAATTGCTCGATGCCCTGCGAAGTAGTTTCAATAACGGCGTACCGGCAACTATTTTTTACCATTTTTTTTAAAATTTTTTGAGTAAATAACCGACCGGACATAGTCATTTTTTTGTCATTCAACCATTCGCTTTGGCCGTCGGAAAACATGGCCGTTGAAGTAAAGCCAACTTTATAACCGGCAGAGGCTAACATTTTGGAAATTAAATAAATGCTGGTAGTTTTACCCGTAGTGCCGGTTACGCCGATAATAATAAGCTTATTAGACGGCCAGCCATACCAAGCCGAAGCCAGGGCGCCTAATAAATAATGATAAGCCGGCTGCAAAGCCTTAAAAAGTTTAACGGGTATATATTTTTTTATTGTATGTAAAAATTTGTCCATAATTTATAATATTATTTAAACTACAAGCGTAAATTATGCGCTATGAGGCTTAAAACGTTCTTCTGATTTTTCTAACCATTTTATAAATACTATACCAGCTTGGATCAAAGACCAAATCAAATGTTCCCGGATATTTTATAATTTCACCGCCAAAACCCATTTTAAAGCGGGTCACGCCCGGCCATTTAATTTCATCTATACCGTGAAAATCATAATATTTACAGCCAGCCTGCTTGGCCTGCTTAATAATCTGCCATTGCAAGGCGTACGGAGCCATATCCTCGCGATTTTCATTAGACGAACCGCCATGGATATAAGTAGCGGTATCGCCGAAGAAAATCACTAAATTCCCGGCTAAAGGCTTGCCCTGATATTCAGCAAATAATAATTTTACGAAACTGCCATCCATTATTTTTAACATAGCTTGATAATAATTGCGGCCATGCAGATTAAACTCATCACGATCGCCGGTGGAAACTAAAAGCTGCCAAAATTCTTCAAAGCGATTGGCGCCGGCTTCCACAATCTTTACGCCTTTCTTTTCGGCCAATCGTATATTATAGCGGGTTTTCTGGCGCATAGACCGTAAAATCTCCCCTTCGGATTTAGTTAAATCCAAAATCAATGTTTGGCTCGGCTGAACATCAATAGTTTTTATTAATTGCCAATCGGTTAAATGGCGAATAATTTCCGCTTCGGTAAAAATATGGCCGGAAAAAGATTTCCAAACCGGTTCAAAGCGCAAAAACATTACATCTTCTCCTTCGGCTATTCTCTTAACCTCATTTAATAATAAATTTATTATTTCTTCCCTTTTTTCAGATAATTTTTCCGGAGAATTTTTTAACTGCTTAGTTATAACCCCGGCTAACCTGGCGATCGAGCCATTAGCTTCTAACCCGTGGCTTTTTAAAATCGGCCCGCGCCCGCAATAAAAATAACTCTTGCCCATAGGTAGCTGCTTTTTTACTAATTTGGCCGAAGCCAAAAGCTGTCCGCCGTCTTCAACGCCGATTCGCCAAATAAAACCGCTGACTTCTTTTTGAAATTCCCCCCACTGCCATGATTGCAGAAATTGGCTCATCGCCTCTTGGCCGACGAAATCATTTAATTGTTTTTTGTCTTTTATGGTAATTATTTGCATATATATTGACAAGCTTGCTTTAATCATCTAAATTATCAATGGCAGGATTATAGGCAACATGGCCGCTTGTTGAAAAAAGACAAGCTCAAACCCATTGAAGGCAAATGGGCATGCCTCGCCAAGAGAAGCGAGCCATCAGTCATATAATCCTGTTTTTCTTTTTTATTATTTCCTATTTTCCCAGTCTTCTTAGCGCCTGCCTGATTTTTTCTCCGCTATCTTTAATTTTTGCGTCCACGCCGTTTAGCGCCTCCCGCGCCTGCGAGAGCGAATAGCCTAAAGCCATTAAAGCGTCAATCTCGTCGCTTGAGCCTAATTGTCCCCCGCCTAATTTTCCATCACTAGCGCTTAATTTTCCAATTTTTTCCCTTAACTCTAAAACTACCCTTTCCGCGGTTTTACGGCCGATGCCGGAAACCTTGGTTAATAAGGCCGGGTCGCCTCTGGAGATTGACTCTTTAATATCATCCAAGGTGGCAATCGACATAACTCCTAAAGCCGACCTCGGTCCGATGCCGGAAATGGAAAGCAATAATTCAAACAGCTCCAGCTCTGCCATATTTCTAAAACCATATAAATTCAAAACGTCTTCGCGCACTTGCTGATGAGTATAAAATTCAATCTCTTGATCAAACCTTAAATCAGCATAAAGCAGGGGCGAAATAAAAACTTGATAGCCGATATTATTTACCTCTAGTATTACAAAACCGCCGCCCTTATGCTTAATTTTTCCCTTTAAATATGAAATCATAATACTATTATTTTCTCATAAATTGCCTAAATGCGCAATCTGCTAATGAAAACCCCCAGCTAAAACGCTGGGGGTTTCTTTTTGCTGGCTACGCCAGCTAA
>JACQYU010000093.1 GCA_016208065.1 Candidatus Falkowiibacteriota bacterium
AAACGGTTTTCAATGAAACGCAGGTAAGAAAAATGCAAATCTTCTTTAGCGCCAATTTTCATTTCAAATTTTGGCGGGTTGGCTTGCGTTTGTTTGAATTCGCGGATTCTTGGGTGGCGCACGCCTTTACCTTTGGCAGGCCGATGAATTTTAACGATGCGCGAAAGAAAATGCGAGAGCTGGGAATCGCTAAGCTTTAATTTTCTTTCCTCGGCGATTTTTAAGGCCAAATCTAGAATTTTTTTTATTTTTTCTCCGGTTAGGGCTGAAGTGAATTGAATAGGCGCGAAGCGGGCGAAAGGTAGTTTAATATAAAGATAATCGGTATATTTTTTTGTATTGCGTTCTTCAATTTTATCCCATTTATTAGCGATAAAAATAAAACTTTTTTGGGCTTCAACAATTTCTTCAATTAATTTGGCGTCTTGATGGGTGATTGGCTGGCTGATATCAAGCGTCATTAAGGCAACATCGCTTTTTGATAGGGCGTTTAAAGATTTGGCAATGCCGAATTTTTCCAAACCCTTGGTTTTTGTGCCCTTTTTACTGATGCCGGCCGTATCAACTAATAATATGGATCGGCCCTTATAAGTTATTTTTGTATGCTGTGGCTCGCGCGTAGTATGGGGTTCGGGGCTGACAATTACCCGCTCGTAGCCTAAAATTGAATTTAGAAGGCTTGATTTTCCCACGTTAGGTTTGCCGATAATACAAACTCGTATCTCGTCGCTCGCAACTCGTAACTCTTCTTCACCGTCATCTGTATTTGAGTTTTGGGTTATGAGCTTTGAGCTATGGGCTGCGAGTTTTTTAACTATAACATCAAGCAAGTCGCCGGTACCGGATCCGTTGGCCGCGGAGACCGGATATGGTTCTCCAAGCGACAATTTATAGAATTCGGAAATTTTTAAGCGATCTTTAGGCGCGTCAACTTTATTAACCGTTAGAAGAACTTTTTTAGCATCAACGCCTTTTTTGATTAAAAGCGCCATCTCTCTGTCTTGGGGCAAAAGTCCGGTTTTATTATCTACTAAAAATATGACTAAGTCGGCTTTTTTAAGGTATTGGCTGGCTTGCCTCTGTACTTGATCGGCAATATCATCGGTTTCACCGGCTTTTTCAGTTAAATGTTTTAGATCAATAATGCCTCCGGTATCAACGATTTCAAAGTGGCTATTTTGCCAATAGACTTGACCTAAGTTGCTATCGCGGGTAGTGCCGGCGATATTGGATATTAGGGCTTGGCGTTTTTCGGTTAAGCAGTTGAATAAAGTTGATTTACCAACGTTGGCCCGGCCGAATATTACGACGAGCGGAAGAAACATATTTTTTTCTGTTTTGTCTATTTCTTTCATAAAAAATGTAAAGCGTAAATCTCAAAATATAAATTATTTAGTTGAAGGTTATAAAGCATAAAGTTGAAAGTAAAGAAATTAATTAACTTTCAACTTTCTAACTTCTATCTTTATACTTTATTGCTGTTCCGTATTGGCCGTTCCGGAATTTGTTTTATCCGCGTCTTGGCCGAGAATTAAAATGAAATCAGGCTGGACAGGATTAGTTTCGCCTTTTAGCTCTTTGGCCAAATCATCAATCAGCCATTGCGGCATGCCCAAGGCGACATTGGCGTTAGTTCGGTTTTTTAAAACGGTTAAAGCTTGAATTTTTTCGCCGTAAGTTAAGTCGTAGATGACTGATTTTTGAAAATTTTGTTGGCTGGTATTGCCGACACGCACTATGTCGAAGCCGTATTTTTCCAAGTCTAAAGCCGCTTTATTGGCCAACCCGTTTATCCAGGTGCCATTTCTTACTTCAATAGTGGCTTTTTCATCTTTTACCTTTTCTTTGTCAGCCGTCGGCGCGTCGTCAAAAATATTATTGACTAAATATTTTATTTCTGAAAAGTCGCCGCTTCTGGGGGAGAGCAAGTAAGCGCCGTCTTGCCCGACCGTATCAGTTAAGAGACCGCTTGGGCTATTGTCAAGCACACGGCTGTTAATATTCTCATTTTTTATATCCTTAACCAGGCTCCACAACTTGATAATCTCCCAAATTTTTAAATTTGTGCTGTGATTTTCCTTAATATCAGAAATTATTTTAGAAATCATGGTTGGCTTGAATAAAATATTAAGCGACATCACTTTTTCCTTAACCGCTTCCAGGATTTTTTGCTGGCGGCGCGAGCGCGCGAAATCAGAGCCTTCAACGCCGTAAGCGTGGCGCGAGCGGACATATTTTAAAGCTAATTCGCCATTCATAGTCTGCTCGCCCTGCTCAATATGCAAATGCTCCCATCTTTGCTCCCAGCTCGCGTCTTCGTTTCCCAGTATAGGATATTTATAATCGTCAAAAGTATTTTCCACGTTTATTTTTAAGCCGCCCAAATCATCAATAATTTTTTCAAAGCCGGCAAAATCAACGGTTACATAGTAATCAATCGGAATTTGAAAAATATCGCTGATGGTTTGGCTGATTGCCAATCCGCCCGAGCCGGGCGTTTTCATTTCAGCGTAAGCGTTAACGCTGTTGATTTTTCGCCAGCCCATATTTTCAATCGGTACGGCTAAATCACGAGGAATAGAAAGCAAGGACAATTTTTTTTCGCCTGGCTTTAGGCTGGCTAAAATTATAGTGTCGGTCAAAAGTCCGCCGTCATGATTTTTTCCGCCAATGCCTAAAAGCAAAATATTTATTCGGTCATTCAATTCACCCTTTAATTTGGTATCCGCGCTTTCAACCAGATGCTTAATTTGGCTTATAATCGGCAAATTATAAAACCAGGAAGATGATTTTTCTTCCGTTGTTTTATTAAAAGAGAATATTATATAAACAACCAAGAGAAAAATTAAAATAAACCCTAAGGGTTTAAATTTTCTAGCGCCGGGATTTTTTCTTGATTTTATTGGTATTTCTTCTGTAATTTCAGTTTGGGCTGATTTTGAATTTAATAAATCAATTTTTTTATCCATGTAATTATTATATATTTGTTTATGAATTTTGACAACCAAGTTAATTTATGGCCGCATTTATTATTATCTTTTATTTTAGTTATGTCAACTGTTTGGCGGTTTATAGCCATCTTTGTCTTTTTAACGGCAAGCTGTTATAATAATAGGTAGACAAAATATTAATAAAGCTGTAAGCTTGTTTACATATTTAGCCGGGCGGATTATAAGCCTATAAATATTTATGTTAAAAAAATTTTTTAATTATGTCTTTGAATTAATCAAGGTAGTAGTGATTTCTTTGGCGATTATCATTCCTGTCAGATATTATTTAATCCAGCCGTTTTACGTTAAGGGTGCCTCTATGGAGCCTAATTTTTATGATGGCGAATACATTTTGACAGATAAAGTTTCTTACCGCTTCCGCGAACCAGCAAGGGGCGATGTCGTTATTTTTAAAGCGCCAAAAAATCCAGAGCTTGATTACATTAAAAGAATTATTGCTCTTCCTGGAGAATCAATTAAAATCCAAAATGGAGATTTTTTTATCAATAATCAAAAGCTCAATGAGGTGTATTTACCCAACAAGACCGCTTTTTCAGGAGGACTTTTTCTTCCCCAAGAAAAAGAAATAAAAATTCCTCAAAACTCTTATTTTGTTTTCGGAGACAATCGCTCTCACAGCTCTGATTCAAGAGAATGGGGACCAATTCAAAAAAGCGATATTGTTGGTAGAGCCTTTCTACGCTACTGGCCACCCCAGCGGATTGGAGTTATTTCGTCAACTTCTTGTAAATATTTTTTATCGCCTTAGTTGTTTCCTGATAATCACCATTGAAAGTGAAAATGACTTTTGCCTGAACCATTGTTTGTCTAATCTTAACCTTGCCACTGACAGCTTTAGCTAAATTATCAGCCATTTGAAACAGCTCCTCGGTTAACACCTCTTCTCTTTTATGCCGAGGCTGCTTTTTTATCTTGGCTCTAAGCCGGCGGGAAAG
>JACQYU010000094.1 GCA_016208065.1 Candidatus Falkowiibacteriota bacterium
CCCTTGCGAACTGGTGGCGCTATAAGCGCGCACGCCGGCGGCGCTGGCGCCTAAAACTATGGAAGCGGCCGCGAATTCTGATTCGGCGCGCACGTATTCATAATCAGCCTGGCCATCGGCTTTAAATTTAGCCAGATCTTCAACAATATGGGTTTGCGGAGTAATCGGGTAAGCGGAAATGACGGCTGGTCGGATATTCTTAATGGTTTGTGCTATAGCATTTGAGCCTTCCAGTATTTGTTGTTTATTATCCATAAAATAATTATTATTTTTCATCTAATTCCATTTCAATTGCCTTGAACGGGCATTCGGTGGCGCAGAGGCCGCAGCCTTTGCAATATGTTAAATCGCATTCAAAATATTTTTTACCTATGGCATTGGTTTGATCGGTTTGATAAATTATGCCTTCGGGGCAAAGGCGCGAACAAATAGCGCAAGCCGTGCATTTGTCATGCATAAACTTCGGCCGGTTAGTGCGCCAGGCGCCGGTTTTATTTATAGTGGTGGTAGAAGGTTTAACGGTTATTTTCATAATTTATGTTCGTGAGATTGCCCTGCCTGCCGGCAGGCAGGCGCGCCGCCCGCTGGCGGCTCGCAATGGGTGTGTTGGTAAAAAATGTGTGCTGTTCTTTGATAATTTAAGGTTTAAGAAAGAAAAACCATTGAAAGAATGCTTGGCGTTTTTTTGGTGATAATCCTCGGTGGTTTCGATAGCGGCTTTTTAGAAAACTGAAATAGCCTTCAGCTAAATTTGTAGTTTTGGGAATGTTGCTGTCATCCAGATAATGGAACATGCTGGGTAAAGATTTTAGCAACATGCTCCTGGCCCTTTTCAGATCACTGAAAACCCAGCCACTTTCCGGTCGGCTATCAATTTTACGGCCGTGCCTGTATTCCCATCGTCTGACTGATTCTAAAAATATCTTTTTCTGCGCTTCGGTATTAACGCTGGTGACAGCGACGAAAAGTAAACGTAATTTCCTGGCCGCGGCAGTCTTGGGATTAACTCGGCACCACATCAGCCCTTGCCTCTGAATATGCACCAGGCATCGCTGGATAATGATGTCAGGCCAGATTACCTTTAACGTCTTGATAACCGTTGGATTTCCGTCAACCGTAGCGCTTTTCGGGCTTAGACCGGCACTTCTGAGCTTGGTAAAAAAATTAAGCAAAGCGAATAGCGTATTTTCCCTAAGACCATATTCTCCTTTGACCATCTTGCGGCGTTCAGAGTCTAGCAGAATAACTGCTTCAATTTTTCTTCGCCAGATGAATGTGCCGTCGAATACCAGGTGTTTAACCGAGGCTAAATTCTCCGGAGGAAATAATGGCAGGATGCCTAGCCAGTGATCAACGATTAAACGAATTTTTCTTTCGCTTTTACCGCTAATTTCCACCAGCTGATTGATAGTGTAGCCGCCGCAGAGCCATTTTTTGAACCAGACGAATTCATTGATCAGCTTAACCGCCTTATTCTTTCTTGAAAAAGAACGTCGGCACCTTTTGCAGTAAAATCTTTGTTTACCATTGGTATAATGGCCATTAAATTTTACCGCAGAAGAACCGCAATGCGAACAGCTTTTTTTTCATACTTAGACCTTAAATTACGAAAGTGTTTGAAATCATTCCCAGTATACCGCTAAACTTAAATTAAAATCAAACCTTTCAGCACACATTTTTTACCAATACACCCGCAATGACATTTAAGTTTGATACGCTTTTTCTATGGCTTTAATGTTTTTATCAATTAAAGTTTGATTGCTGAAAAATTTTTCTTGAATCGCTTGTTTTAATAATTCCAAGTCAAGCAGGCCGGTTATCTTAGTAAAAGCGCCTAAAATAACCGTATTAACGATATTTTTACCGATTATTTCTAAAGCGATTTTGGTAGCGTCAATCGTATAAATATTGGCTTGAGGCAGGTTAATTTTTAGGTCCTGCTTGGCTTTGGCCGTATTAATAATTACAATAGTTTTTTTATCCGCGCCCTTGGTTACATCAATACTGTCTAGTAAGCTGGCGTCTTGGATAATTAGAATATTAGGCTGATAAATTTGTTCCCTGGTAATAATCGGCCGGTCATCAAGCCGTACATATGATTCTACCGGCGCGCCGGTTCTTTCCACGCCAAAAGAGGGAAAAGCTTGGGTTTGTTTTCCGCTCTTAAAGGCGGCAATAGCGATTAGTTCCGCGGCTGTTACTACGCCTTGGCCGCCGCGGCCGTGAATTCTTATCTGTATCATGTTTTTTATTTGTCATCCTGGAGCGAAGCGATAGGATCCTGTGAATATTTAAGTAAAATAAGATTTTATCGCTTCGCTGATGCTACGCTCCAGAATGACAGTTGTTGTTTATTTTCTAAGCCCCTCAATTATTTTTATAAAAACATCATAGGGTATATTGCCTTCAATTTTATAGCCGTTAATAAAGTAAGTTGGCGTGCCGGTAATGCCGAATTTTTGGCCGTCCTCCAAGTCTTTTTGAATCTGCGCTAGATATTTTTTCTTAGCCAAGCAATCATTAAATCTGATTTGATCAGCCCCGATTTGATTGGCTATTATAGCGAGCTGATCGGCGGTGTCAAGGCTTTGATTTTGGAATAGTTTATCATGCATGGGCCAAAATAAACCTTGTTCGCCGGCACAGCGTCCGGCTAAAGCCAACAGAGAAGAGGAGTCAGCTACCACCGGATAATCCCGCCAGATGAATTTTATGTCATTTTTATATTTTAAGCTTATCTCTCTGATTGTGGAAAACGATTGTTCGCAGGCCGGACAGGCAAAGTCGCCGAATTCAACGATAGTTATAGGGGCTTTTGCCGAGCCCAGCCAGTAGTGCTCATCATCCGCGGCATTAAATTGCTGTCCGCTTAATTTTATGCCGGTTTGTTGCTTGGTTGTTTTGACGCCGTTATAAATATAAAAGCCGATTGCCACCGCAAAAATTAAGATTATAGTTAACAAAGCAATAATTAATTTGCCCCACCAGGATTTAAAGATAGATTTGGCAGTGTCTTGCATTGAAAAATATTTAGATTAGCTTTATTATTAATATTAGAGCAGAATCTATTACTCCTAAAACGAGATTTGGCGTAGTTAGGCAAATCCGCTACGAATTTACGAATAAATAAAACATGCTATTAAATATTTGTATATTCGCGGGATATGAATATTATATCATTTATTTTATGAATAAACAAAGTTTAGACAGGCTAGAACAAGAGACGGAAAAACGACTTAAAGCGCGGGAGAAAAGGAAAAGAAAGCGGATGGCAATAAGCGGTTCGGGTGTAAAAAGGCTGCAAAAAATAATTTTGAGCTCATCTGAAAAATAACTATAAAATAATTTTTAAGATTTTTTGAGCGAAAAGTTAGAAAATTTTGTAGCGAAAAAAGACAGAAATTAGCCATAGTTATTTTTCAGATGAGCTCATTGCAAAATAATTTGAAAGCTGTATAATTAAATCACGCCGTTTGAACGGCGATTATTAATTTTTAATTCTTAAATCAAAAAAGAAAAAAGACAAAAAGTATGTTCACGCCAAAGAAAATGTTTTTAACCAAAGGAGTCGGCGTTCATAAGGACAAGCTGGCTTCGTTTGAATTAGCGCTTAGAAATGCCGGCATTCAACAATGCAACTTAGTGACTGTTTCCAGTATTTTACCGCCCAATTGTCAAATTATAGCCAAAGAAAAAGGCGAAAAAATGCTTTCTCCCGGCCAGATTGTTTTTTGCGTTATGGCCAGAAGCGAAACTAATGAGCCTAATCGTTTAACCTCAGCGGCCATAGGCTTAGGCAGGCCGAGCGATGGGAAAAATTATGGATATTTATCAGAGCATCATGCTTTCGGCGAAGTAGCTAAAAAAACCGGCGAGTATGCCGAAGATTTAGCCGCTACTATGCTGGCTACGACTTTAGGCATTGAATTTGATCCGGATAAAGCCTGGGACGAAAGAAAACAAATTTATATTTCCAGCGGCAATATCTTTAAAACCACTAATATTTGCCAATCGGCCGAGGGCAACAAAGATGGCTTATGGACCACTGTGATTGCCGTAGCGGTTTTTTGCGATTATAATTTTCATAAAGACGTAGTTATGCCGATTATAAAAGATGAATTAAATAACGCGGAAAATTTTAATGGCAACGGATTTGGCAATGCTGTTAAGAGTTAATTAATTGGCGACGATATATGGCAGGCTTAGTCCTTTATTAGGATTAAGCCTGTTTTTATAAAAATATATGGCTTTAGAAAAATATCAGGCCAAGAGAAAATTTAATAAAACTTCGGAGCCGTAACGAGATGTAAAAAAAAGAAGTTTGTCGCGTTTTGTAGTGCAAAAACATCAAGCCAGCCATTTGCATTACGATTTTCGCCTGGAACATAAAGGTGTGCTTAAATCTTGGGCTGTACCCAAAGGTGCGCCGGAAAAAGCCGGGATTAAACGTTTAGCAGTAGCGGTTGAAGATCATCCGGTAGAATATATAAATTTTTCCGGCCGTATTCCGGAGGGCGAGTATGGCGCCGGCACTGTTGAGATATGGGATAAGGGTAAATGGCAGGCGATTGACGGCAGCTTGGGCCGGGGCAGCATGAAATTTAATTTATCCGGCAAAAAATTAAAAGGCGAATATGTTTTAGTTAGATTGAAAGATAAAAAAAACTGGCTAATTTATAAAAAATAGGTTTTAAGTATGTACGCGAAAATAATTAAGCGAAGACGTTTGCTTTTCACTTACGATGAAATTTGAGTATTTTTTCTTAAAATTATCCAATATAAATTTATAATTTTAAGAAAAAATACTACAATTTCATATGCGCTTAAAGCAAACATCTTCGCTTAATGCTGCCGGTAAACATAATTTGCCTTTTCGCCAATTTTAGGTTAAAATTTATGAATAATCCTCCAAAACTCCTTTATAAGGGGGGCTTGAAATTATGGAAAAATATAATCACAAAAAAATAGAGGCCAAATGGCAGAAATTTTGGGATAAGCACCAAGACTTATTTAGGGCTGACGACGGTTCAAGCAAGCCAAAATTTTATTGCTTGGATATGTTTCCTTATCCGTCCGGAGACGGCCTGCATGCCGGGCATGTTGAAAGTTATACGGCCACGGACATAATGTCCAGGTATATGCGCCTTAAAGGCAGAAACGTCTTGCATCCGCAGGGCTGGGACGCTTTTGGTTTGCCGGCGGAAAATTATGCCGTTAAAACTAAGATTCACCCGTCTAAAACCACTAAAAAAGCCATAGAAACCTTTAAAGCGCAAATGAGCATGATGGGTTTTTCTTATGATTGGTCGCGGGAGGTAAATTCTTCCGACCCGAATTATTATAAA